>NZ_JBIWJT010000017.1:0-245787 GCF_044765325.1 Embleya sp. NPDC127516
AGGTCGGCCATGAGGTGCATGTTCTCCTCGCCGGTGATCAGCCCGTCGACGGCGGAGAACTGCCCGGTGACGCCGATCGCGGCGCGGACTCCGTCGGGTGAGGCGGCGACGTCGTGACCCGCGACCTGGGCCTGTCCGCCGTCGGCGCGGATGAGCGTGGAGAGGATCTTGACCGCGGTGGTCTTGCCGGCGCCGTTCGGGCCGAGCAGGGAGAAGACGGTGCCGGTCGGCACGGCCAGGTCGATGCCGTCGAGGACCGTCCTGCCCCCGTATGCCTTGCGCAGGCCCTCGGCCGCGATGGCGGGCGAGGGCGATGTCGTTGTCGTCATGCCGCAGAGGTTGCGGCAGGACGCATTCAGCCTGGTTTCACGACGGTTTCAGCACCTGGAATCGGGCGACGGGGGGTTGCTTCGACGCCCCGTTCTCGCACTGCGCCGGTCCGCCGCACCGAGCCGCCCACGCACCCTCGTGGTTGACGACCATCCGACATGAAGGCGTTTGTGCGGGCCGATGTCGAGGGTCTCGAGCGGCTGCTCACGGAGGACGTGATCGTGGAGATGCCGCCGATGCTCAACTCGTTCGCCGGCCCCGCGCTGTGGCGCGTCGTCCGCTCGCGACGGGAGAGGGTTTCCACCTCCGATGAAGCTCGAAAATCTATCGCGGCGGGAGTAGACATCGTGGAAGTCGGTGGGTATGTTTTCTCTCGTAGCCAAGCGAATCAGTGAGGCGCGACAGAGACGAACTGGCGCGCGTTGTTGAGGGTTCGACAGCAGAGTCCCGGGGCCGTGTGTTGTTCGGTGAAGGGTTCCGGAGGCTGGTTGTCGGGCCGAGGAGAAACTGAGGGCGGCCCACCGGGCCGCCGTGCGGGACGAGCAGTAACCCGGCAGTACCTGCAGTTCGGTTGTACCCGCGGTGGCATTACACGTTGCACGAGGTAGGAAGGAAGGAGTGAACGCCATCCGGATCGCCCGCTCGGTGCGGTGAGGTTGTTCGGCCGAGCGGGATCCGTTGAGACACCGGTACGAAAGGTGGTCCGCGGTCACGCAATTGCGATCCCCGCAGCCCCGCCACGTGAGGCGGATGCGGAACAGGTAGACCGACACGTCGGTGTCGGTGGATGGTGTGGATTTCTTTCGGGGCCCTGGTGCCGTAACGGCGCCAGGGCCCCTCGACGCGGTTCCCTGTCGACTTTGACCAACGTGAACCCGGACGAATGTGAACCCAAGACAGGCGCCGATGGCCCCGACTCCCGCTCCACCCCGACCAGGGCCGACCGGCTCGACGACGACTACCGCGCCTACCCGATGGGCCGCGCGGCCGCCTTGATCGGCGCCGACGCAAGGTTGTGGGTCTTCGACGCTTCAGAAAATCTGTCATGTTCATGGTAGACATTCGCATACAACGTAGCTAACGTTCTCTGTGTCGGAATCGAAGGAAACGTCAAACGGACGTGGCAGATGACGAACTGCCCGTGCAGCGGCACAAGTTGGTTGAGGGATCGTCGGGGCCGGTGTGTGCGAAGGGCTCCGACGGCCGAAGGAAGCAGGACCCGTCGGCAGGTCGGGACCGAGCGGTAGTAGGGGTTTCGGCCGACGACGGGAGCAGGCAGAGGCAGGCAATCGCAGTAGATCGCAGTGCAGTTGTCGGTCAGAGGAGAAAGGGAAGGGTCCAGGCGCCATCGGGTCGCCCGCAGGCGGTGACTTCCGCCGAACGGGCACCGCGGTCCATCCGAACGGAAGGTGGTCTTCGGTCACGCATCAGCGATCCCCGCACACCCCCCTGCCGCGTGCGGCAGCCGTGCGGATACGACACCGGGCTCGGCAAGCCGGTGGATGGTGAGACAAACCCCAACCCGGACCCCGGTGCCACGGCACCGGGGTCCTCGTCATGAGCGTCGACCCGCATCCCGAACCCGGCGGAGCCCGCGAGACGGACCCCCGGGCCGTGGACCCGGTCGACGATCGGAGGCAGGCGATGGAGCAAGACGCGGGGGACATGGCCGCCCTGGCGAAGCGATTGGCCGCGGCGGCGGAGCAGTTGCTCCTGGCCGTCAAGGGCATGGACGACCTCGGTTGGTCGACGGACTCGTACAGCAGGTCCCACCTGCGCGACGTCGCGAGTTGCCTCAGCAGCAGCGCCACGCGGATCGCCGCTCTCCAGGGCCGACCCGGTTCCCGCAACGACGCGGGCGGCCCCGCGCGCTGACATACGGCAGGACCCCTGCGACAGGAATCGCCTTCGGGACCTACCGGTCGACTCGACATGTCGGGTGCTGTACGGGCAAGCGCCGGCCGGGCCACCCGACCGAGCCGGGTGTGGGCTCCGTGACAGTCCCGGAGGCCGTTTCTGTTACCTTCGGATGTTGCCGGAGCGGAGCGAGTCGACCGACGTCGTCGTGATCGACCGTTGGAGACGCGGGTCTCGAATCAGGACAGGATGCCGTGTGAAGCCTCTCTCGAACGGTGCGGCCACGACGGTCGGTCTGCTCCGGGCAAGTCGCCACGCCGTCCTGGAGGATCTTCCGGACCTGATCGCCGCGCATGCCCGACCGCTGGGTCTGGCCCGCCCGCTGGTCTACCTAGTGGACGTGCAACAACAACTGCTCCGCCTGGTCCCCGGCAGAGGGGAGCACACGCGGGCAGCGGACGTGGTCCCCGAGGCGGAGCTGCGCATCGATGCCACGCTCGCCGGCCGCGCCTTCCAGAGCGTCGAACTCGTCGAGTCGCCGGCAGGCGCCGACGACGTCGACTCCGGCGAAGCGCCCACCAGGCGTTTGTGGCTGCCCCTCGTGGACGGCGCCGAACGCCTGGGTGTCCTGGGCCTGGAAACCGACGAGACCGACGACACCGTCCTCGACAGGGCGCTCGACCTCGCGCTCCTGGTGGGCTTGCTCCTGGTGAGCAAACGCGCCTACAGCGACACCTACGAACGCCTGGTGCGCACCCGCCCGATGGGCCTGGCCGCCGAGATGCAGTGGACCCTGATGCCGCCCGGTTCCTTCGCCGGCGCACAGGCCACCGTCAGCGCGGCCATGGAACCGGCGTACGAGATGGGCGGCGACGCGTACGAGTACGCCGTCGACGGCGACACCGCCCACCTGGCCGTCTTCGACGCCATGGGCCACGACACCTCCGCCGGCCTCACCGTCGCCCTCGCCCTGGCCGGCTGCCGCAGCAGCCGCCGCCACGGCGTGGGCCTGGTCGAAACCAGCGAGGCGATCGAGACCGCGCTCGTGGAACAGTTCGGCCGCAGCCGCTACGCCACCGCGATCATCGCCGAACTCGACCTGCTCACCGGCGCCTTGACCTGGGTCAACCGCGGCCACCACCCACCGATCGTGATCCGCAACGGCCAATGGGTCGCCACCCTGGAACGCCCGCCCGCTCACCCGATGGGCACGGACATGGGCCTGCCCGTCACGTTGTACGACGAGCAGCTCGAACCCGGCGACTGGCTCCTGCTCTACACCGACGGCGTCACCGACGCCCGCAATCCCCAGGGCGAGATCTTCGGACTGGACCGCTTCGTCGACTTCGTCATCCGCCACATAGCTGACGGCCTCCCCGCCCCCGAAACCCTGCGCCGGCTCATCCGAGCGATCCGCGAATACCACCACGACCGTCTCCGGGACGATGCCACCATCCTGCTCCTGCAATGGCACGGCGCCGGCTCCTGATCGCGGCGAGCCGGGGAACATCCCGCTCCCGGCCCGTCCGGCTCATGCCGCGGGTCGGACCACGGCGAGGACATCCCATCCGTGGGCACCAGGCGCGGACTCCCGCGCCACAACCGTCGCATCCGTTGCGTCACCGATGGTGCCCAGCCGCGCGCCGACCCGCCGATCGAGCCGGCCCGCCGCCACACCCGCACCGCCGATCGAGACAGTCGCGCTCCTCGGAGGGCGGCCGCCGGGCCCGCTTGGCGTAGCGGGCGAAGGGCCGCTCGGACCCAGGCGGCGCTCGTTCGTGCGGCACGCACCGGTCCCGGGCGCCGTTTCGCCTCAGGGCGGTGGGCGTCGAGGTCGGCCCAGACGGTCTTGCCGGCCCGGTGTGTCCGAACGCCCCAGTCGGTGGTGATGGTGTCGAGGATGTGCAGTCCGAAGCCGCCTTCGTGTTCGGCACCGGTGTCGCGGCGCGTCGGCGTTCGGGGATCGGTGTCGGAGACGGACAACCGTACGCCGCGCCGGGTCCGGCGCAGGGCCAGTCGCACGTCCCCATCGGTGTGCAGTTGCGCGTTCGTCAGCAATTCCGAGGCGACCAGGACGACCGCCGCGACGCGGTCCTTGTCCCAGCCCCAGTCGGTGAGAGTGGTCCGCATCGCTTTCCGGGCTCGACCGCAAGCCCCGGTCTGTCGTGGCACGCGCCATCGGACGAGGGAACGTCGGAGTCGAGGCATGACCTTCCTCACAGGCACGTGGTGGACAGCGGACGATACTCCGGGTCGACTTTCGGCATACGGGCCCGCCGAGACCGGGAGTCCTGCCGCTGCTCTCGTCCGGACGGCCGATGAGCGCGGCATTCGAACGGGAGAGCGCGAACCCTCCCGGAATGAGGTGACCTGCCCGCTCGTACCCATCGGCGATCCTTCCCCGCGGTCGACGCCGTCGTGTCGCACGCCTGCCCGGCGACCCGGCGGCTACGCGTCACCCGATCGAATGGTTCGTCAGGTCGACAACACGGTCCACACGATTGCGGTCGTGTGGACGCGACACCTTGGGCTCGGCAGCCGGGCTCGCCGCGACCGGATCGGCGAGCCCGGCTCCGACGTCGCGGTTCGTCGACGTCATGGTTCGGCCCGGCGGAGTGGACCGCGGACCATGACCGTCACCTGGTGATCCACCGCCGCCGAGCCCACCCGGGGGCCGCGTGTGCTCCTCGGGTCAGGGTGAAACGCACGAGACGGGAATCCGCTGCACCGCGTTGTTCCCGAATCCGCCGCGATTCCAGGACTGGGTGAGCGGCTGGTCGTTACCCAGCGCATCCGTCGCCCGCACACTCAGTACGTGGCAGCCGACCGTGGCCTGCCACCTCGCGCTCCACCCCCGCCAGGCCCACCGATGATGGTCTGCCGGGGCGAGGTCCGCCATTGTCCAGGTGCGCCCGTCATCCGCGCTGACCTCGACCCGGGCAACCGCTCCGAACCCGGACCATGCCCGCCCCTCCAACAGCACCGGGCCTGGCCGTACCACCCGCGCCCTCGACATGAAGTCCGGAAAACCGGGCGGAATCATCAACGCCCGCGGGGCGATCCGCGTCACCGGCTCACCCGGTTCGTCCTGCCTTTGTCGATACCGATAGGCCACCGCCTGTTGGAAGCCCGCGAAAGGCGCGTCGACCAGTGTGATCTCGCGTAGCCATTTCACCTGCGCCATCCCGTACCAGCCCGGCACCACCAGGCGTAGCGGGCAGCCGTGTTGCGGGGGCAGCGGCATTCCGTTCATGTCGTAGGCCACCAGCACTTCCGGCTCCGGATCGCTTCCGGTGCACACCGCCGTGGGCAGACTGCGCCGGTAATCCTGCTCGACGCCGCGCTCCACGCCGTGGTCGACCCCGCGGAAGACCGCCTCGACGGCGTCCGCCTCCACCCCGGCTTCGGCAAGCAGCAGGCGCAGCGGGACCCCGGTCCACTCGGCGGTGCCGACCGCCTCGACCAGCCACGGCTGACTGACCGGTCGGGGCGTCAGCCGTGCCCGGCCGTTGCCGGCACACTCCATCGTCACGCGATGGGTCACGGCCGGGAAGGATCGCAGCGTCCGCATGTCCAGGGTCAGTGGTGTGCGCACCCGACCACCCACCACGAGCCGCCAGTCGTCGACGCGGGCCGCGGGGATGTCGTAGTGGGTGAGCAGGTAGTGCAGTCCGGGTGGGGTCACATCGTGGCGCAGAGCCTCCAGGGGCAGGCCGTGGTTGCGCGCCGCGAGCGCCAGTTCCTCCGGGCTGATCTCCTCGTCAGGACCGGCGATTCGTCCCGGGGAGCTGATGTCGCCCATGCGATGGTTCATTGATTCCATGGTGCGCTTCGGCCCGAGCCCGGGCATCCGCTGCGGAGCCACGCCGGCCCCGGATCGGGGCCGGCTCGCTCGGATGGTTCGCCGGTACAACCGACTGATCGACGAACAACCTCGGCCCGGCCCGGACTGTCAGGGCCGGGCCGGGTGTGTGCGTGCCAAGCGATGCCAAGGGCGGTGCGCGCATCGGCCCGGGCGCCGATGCCGGCGGGCGCGTCGGCCGGTGCCGTGAGGCCGCGAGTGCGCGCACCGGCGCCCGGGTGGTGTGCCGACTGTCGTGCCGGTCAGTCGGTGCCCGACTCCATGGCGGCACGGTCGAGCATGAGATCGCCGTCGCTCTCGACCCTGCCGCGGGAGGCGATGACCTCGGCGCCGCCCTGCGGCATCGCACCGATCAGCTCGGTGGAGGTGTCCTGGGCGGCACTGATGAGGGCCGCATGGGTGTGACCGACGATGCCGAGCAGGGCGTACTGCTCCAGTTTGGCGCGGGAGTCGGCGATGTCGAGGTTGCGCATGGTGAGTTGGCCGATCCGGTCCACCGGGCCGAACGCCGAGTCTTCGGTGCGTTCCATGGACAGCTTGTCCGGGTGGTAGCTGAACGTCGGGCCGGAGGTGTCCATGACCGAGTAGTCCTCGCCGCGCCGCAGCCGCAGCGTCACTTCACCGGTGACCGCCGTACCCACCCAGCGCTGCAGGGACTCCCGGATCATCAGCGCCTGGGGGTCGAGCCAGCGGCCTTCGTACATGAGGCGACCGAGGCGCCGGCCTTCGTTGTGGTACTGCGCGAGGGTGTCCTCGTTGTGGATCGCGTTGACCAGGCGCTCGTACGCGGCGTGCAGCAGCGCCATGCCCGGGGCCTCGTAGATGCCGCGGCTCTTGGCCTCGATGATCCGGTTCTCGATCTGGTCGGACATGCCCATGCCGTGGCGTCCGCCGATGGTGTTCGCCTCCATCACCAGGTCGACCGGGGTGGCGAACTCCTTGCCGTTGATCGCCACCGGGCGGCCTTGGGCGAAGGTGATCGTCACGTCCTCGGTCGTGATCTCGACCTCGGGGTCCCAGAACCGCACGCCCATGATCGGGTCGACGGTCTCGACGCCGGTGTCGAGGCGTTCCAGGGTCTTGGCCTCGTGGGTGGCGCCCCAGATGTTGGCGTCGGTGGAGTAGGCCTTCTCGGTGCTGTCGCGGTAGGGGAGGTCGTGGGCGAGCAGCCACTCCGACATCTCCTTGCGTCCGCCGAGTTCGGAGACGAAGTCCGCGTCGAGCCATGGCTTGTAGATGCGCAGGTTCGGGTTGGTGAGCAGACCGTAACGGTAGAACCGCTCGATGTCGTTGCCCTTGAACGTCGAGCCGTCGCCCCAGATCTGCACGTCGTCGGCGAGCATCGCCCGGACCAGCAGGGTCCCGGTGACGGCGCGGCCGAGCGGCGTCGTGTTGAAGTAGGCCCGCCCGCCCGAGCGGATGTGGAACGCGCCGCAGGCGAGTGCGGCCAAGCCCTCCTCGACCAGCGCCGCACGGCAGTCGACCAGGCGCGCGATCTCGGCGCCGTACGCCGACGCGCGGCTGGGCACCGAGGCGATGTCCGGCTCGTCGTACTGGCCGATGTCAGCGGTGTAGGTGCACGGGACGGCCCCCTTGTCGCGCATCCACGCGACCGCGACGGAGGTGTCGAGCCCACCGGAGAAGGCGATGCCGACACGTTCGCCGATGGGCAGTGAGGTAAGAACCTTGGACATGGAAAGAGTATGCTGCACTCCGCATGAATATGCAACGAGGGGAGTGGGGAACCGGAACTTATGGCTCAGGTCGCCGACTTGAGCTCTCGGAGACGGCCCGGCGTGCCCGGCCCGCCTCGCGCCCTCGTGACGGATCAACCGCCGGCGGGGCGTCGTCATCGAGCACTCGGCGCGGCACGCGACGACGCTCGGACGAAGCCGGCGACGCGGGCGCGCGCTCCGGGCGGGAGTTCGGTTCCGTCGTGCGGGTGTGTATGGCGAGGGGTCGACATCCCTGCGGATACTGCCGCGTCGGGTGGAGGCGGATGAGGAACGGCGGCTCCTTCGTCGCCCGGTTGGTCACCAGCCGGAGACGCGTTCCCAGAAGGTCTGAATCGTCGGTGCCGTGTTCGTGGTCGGTGCGCCGTCGACGACGTGATAGCCGCGGTGTTGGGCGGCGGTGGCGCAGGCGTGGTTGGGCAGGATGCGCAGTCGGGTGCCGACGGGCAGGTCGGGCAGGTGGGCGCCGTCGCGGGCGGTGAGGGTGCCGTGTTCCTGGCTTGCGGCCGTCATGAGCAGGCCCGATATGAGGTTGCCGTCCAGGTCGGTGACCAGGCCGTAGCCCTGGTCCTGCGACTGGGCGGCGGTGCCTCGGTCGCGGGACATGGCCATCCAGCCGCCGTCGGTGACGATCCACCCGTATTCGCGGCGGTGGCCGATGACGGTGACGACGACCGACAGGGCGAGATCCTCGATCCGGCAGATGCCGATGCCGGCCATCACCAGGTCGAAGAAGACGTAGTTCCCCGCGCGCAGTTCGGTGACTCCGTCGAGGTTCTCGGCCGCGTGGGCCGTGGGGGTGGAGCCGACACTGACGGTGGCCACGGGCATTCCGGCCGCGCGCAGCCGCTCGGCCGCGGCGACGGCGGTGTCGCGTTCGTTCTTCGCCGCCAGGCGCCGTTCCTCGGCGGTGTAGGTGAAGTAGGACTCACCCGCGTGGGCCAGTACGCCGTCCAGACATCCCGCGTCGTGCAGGACGCGGCCGATCTCGGTGAGCGCGGGGGCGTCGGGCTCGACGCCGCCTCGGTGGCCGTCGCAGTCGATCTCGATCTGAGTGGGGATGGGAACGCCGGCCCGGCGAGAGGCTTCGGCGACGAATGCCGCCTGCTCGACACTGTCCAGCAGGATCCGCAGAGTGACACCGCGGCGCAGCAGCGCGAGGACGCGCGTGAGTTTGTGGGGGTCGATCCCGACGGCGTAGGTGATGTCGATGTAACCGCCGTCGGCGAACGCCTCGGCCTCGGCCAGGGTGGAGACGGTGACCGGACAGGGCGTGTCGTGCGTGAGGCCGGCGACGTCGAGGCTCTTGGCCGTCTTCACGTGCGGGCGTAGGGCGACCCCGAGCCGGTCGGCCCGGGCCGCCAGTCCTTCGATGTTGCGCCGGGCCTTGTGGACGTCGACGACGGCGAACGGGGTGTCGGGGTCGGCCAGTGTCCGGGTGGCCTCGGGGCCGGTGGCGCTTGCGGGGGTGCTCACAGGGAGATGTCCGTCTTCTTCAGGAGGGCCAGGCCCGGATACAGGTCCTGCACTCCGATTCCGGAGCTGTCGAAGGCCGTGATGTCGTTGTCGTCGATGCGTCCCGTGGGGTGACCGGTGAGGACCTCGCCGAGCGGGGTGAGGACCGTCCGCGCGGGGGAGTGCCGGCTTTCGCCCAGGCGGCGCGCGGTCGGTGGCCGGCCGGAGGCGGATGCGGGAACGGGGCGAGTGGTCGAGCCGGCGGCGGTCACGAGGCGCCCTTCACTTGGTGTAGTTGTAGACGGTCGCCCGGGACACGCCGAGCAGGTCCGCGATGGTCTGCGCGGCATCGCGCGAGTCGAAGTGGCCCTCCTGGTGCAGTTGCCGCACGAGGGCCCTCTTGCTCTCCCTGCTCAGCGACCGAGGGGCCGCCGCGCGCTCCGCGGCCAGTTCCTCCACCGCCCGGCGCAGCTCGCGGGCGTTGCGGTCCCGGAGGGATTCCAGGGACTGGTCGCGGTGCTCGGTGTCGGTGGCCACGAGGTTCGACAGCGCGAGGGTCACCGGCGACAGCACCGACACGTCCAGGTTCAGGCAGAGGGCGGCGACGTACTCGCCGGTGGCGTTCCTGATCCCGATGGACGTGCTCTTGACCGGGCGGCCGTCGGGGAATTGATTGGGGTAGTTCTGGATGACACTGGGGTAGCTCGGGTCCTCGATCCGGGCCAGGCCCAGCTCTGTGACCGAATCCCCGACCTTGCGGCCGGAAAGGTTGTTCTCGATCGCCCGGATCGCATGCCGCGGATTCCGCAGATCGTGCAGAACCACTTCGCACAGTCCCGGAAACATCCGGCCCAGCGCGACAGCGATCCTTTCGACCTCACGGATGAGATGCTCGTCCGCCTCGGTGGGGGCCGCGGCGACCATGTCCGTGCGCTCGCCCGTCTCCGGACCGTCGATGGGTTCCATGAGGTCCTCCCAGCTTGATTATATTTATTGTCTACTGTTGGACAGCAAGTCTAAGTAGCTCGCTCGGTGGTTGTCCAGCGGGCCGTCGGTCCGCGAGGCGACCCGAGGGTGGGGGCTCTTACGTGGTGAGGTGCTGCTTGGTGTCGGAGTCGCAGGTGGTGGCCTCGGGGGTGACGCCGTGCTGCTCCTCCTCGGGGCGGCCCTTCCTGGGGAGGAGGAAGGTGACGGCGAAAAAGGCCGCCAGCAGGCACGCCTGGACGATCAGCGCGCGATGGAAGCCGCCGGTGAAGTCACCGGTCTCGGCCTGGGCGAAGAACACCGATCCGAAGATCGCGACGCCGATGGAACCGCCGACCGCTTGGACCGCCGACAGGACGCCGGAGGCGGAACCGATCTCGTCGTCGTCGACCGCGGCCAGGATGAAGCTGAACAGGGCGGCGATCACCATGCCGGCGCCGATGCCCGCCACCGCCACACCGGGAGCGATGTCCCAGATCGAGAACGAGGCGGTGTCGAGGCCGTCGAGTTCGAACCACAACACGGTGGTTCCGAGCAACTGGACCAGTGGACCGATCTGCAGCACCCTGCGCCCGATCCGGTCCGCGAGGAAGGCGCCGCTGACGGCTCCCCCGATCGCGGTGCCCACCGCGAGCGGCAGGTTGCCGAGTCCCGCGTCACCGGCGGTGAAGTGCCGGCCGATCTGGAGGTAGAGGGTCAGCACGAGTTGCGTGCCGATCAGCCCGCCGAAGAACAAGGCGATGCCGCCGAGCCCGACGGTGAAGGCGGACTTGCGCAGCAGGCCCGCCCTCATCAACGGCTCACGACCTGCGGCGGCCGTACGGCGCTGCTGCACGGCGAACAGGGCGAACCCGATCACCGAGGCGGACATGCACAGCCATGTCCACAGTGGCCAGTCGTCCTCCTGTCCCTGGTTCAGCGGCAGCACCAGGAGGGCGCAGGAGGCTGCCACCAGGACCGCGCCGACCGTGTCGATCCGCACCGCGCGGTCGCCCGCTTTCCTGGGCACGAACTTCGCGGCGATGATCAACGCCGCGAGGCCGACGGGCAGGTTGATCAGGAACACCGAGCGCCAGCCCAGGCCGAAGAAGTCGCCCTCGATGAGGAAGCCGCCCAGGATCGGGCCGATGATGCCGCCCAGACCGAGGACGGGACCGAAGATCGCGAAGACCTTGGTGAGTTCCGGGCCGGAGAAGTTCTCCCGCAGCAGGCCCAGGCCCTGCGGAAGCAGCATCGCCCCGGCGGTGCCCTGCAGCAGACGGAAGACGATCAACGACTCGATGGTCGGCGCGATCGCGCACAGCAGCGAGCATGCGGTGAAGGCCGCCAGGCCGATCAGGAACATCCGGCGCCGCCCGTAACGGTCGCCGAGCCGGCCACCCAGAACGAGACCGGCGCCCAGGGTCAGAGCGTAGCCGCCGATCACCCACTGCAGTCCGACGGAACCGGCGCCGAGAGACTCCTCCAGCGCGGGTCCGGCGACGTTGACGATCGAGGCGTCCAGGAGATCCATGATCTCCGCGGCGATCATCACCACCAGGATCAGCCACCGCCAACGGTAGGGCGCGGTGGTCTCCTCGGGGGCAAGAGGCGGATTGCGCACGCGTAATACCTCCATGGTGAAGTAATTCCATCATGAAGGTAAAGTGGCGACGGTAGGTTGTCAAAGCGGGCCGCCGGCGTGGACCGCACGGCAGGAGAGAAAGGTGGAGGGGTTCCATGGAGGAAGCGACCCGCGACGGTGTCGCGGCGCAGCGTGAGCGGCTGATGGAATCGCTGAGGATCTACGGCGGCCACTACGCCGAGCTCAGCCGGCGCTTCGCCGCCTGGCTGGGCCTGCACTCCACGGACGCGACCGCGGTACTGGAGATCGCCGCTGCCGAAGAGCGCGGCACCCCCTTGTCACCGGCACGGCTGAGCGAGCGGATCTCCCTGTCCACGGGGGCGACCACCGCACTCCTGAACCGTCTCGAAGCGGCCGGGCACATCACCCGCTTCCGCGAACACTCCGACCGGCGCATCATCACCCTGCGCAGCGGCGGGCACATCCAGGAACGGGCGGACGAGTTCTTCGGCCCGCTCGCCCGCCGCCTCGACACCGCGATGTCGCACTACCCGCCGCAACTCCTGGAACAGATCGAGTCGTTCATGACCGACCTCAACTCCACCATGGACACCCACCTCGCGGAACAGGGCACGGCGACCCCGCGTTCCCCCGACAGCCCCGGTGACCGGACTCCCTAGCCGGGGCGGCGTGGACACGGCGTCGTTCGGACCTCTGAGCCTGGCGGGAGCCGGCGGCGGTGCTCATTTCCTCGTGCTGTCGTCATCGTCATCGGGCCCGGCGGCGTTCGGGTCGCGCGGTGGTCGCAGGCTGCCGGCGGCCGGGGTGGAGGTGCCGAAGCCGGACCGGCCGAGCACGTTGAGGTTGCGGTGCTCGATCGGGGATCGCAGGTCGGGGGGTCGGCCATGGTGCGGGCCGCGATCGCGGCGCCGGGTGGTGTGGGCGGCAGACGGGACGGACGGGTTGCGTGGGCGCAGGGTGGTGAGGGCGAGGAGTCCGGTGAGGAGGTACAGGCCGGCTTGGGCGTCGAGCAGCGCCAGGGTGCCGTAGCGGTCGGCGAGGGTGCCCGCGATCAGGACGCCGACCAACTGCGCGGCGCCGGCCGAGGCGTTCCCGGCGGCGAGAACGCGGCCGATGTGGGTCGGCGGCGTATGGGTCTGAGTGATCGTGAGCAGGCCGGCCGAGGCCGCCACGCCGGGGACTCCCGCGGCGACGAACAGCCCGGCGTACAGGCCGATCGCGGTGCTCACGGTGGGCGCGGTCCAGATGGTCAGGGAGATGAGGCCGAACGCGATGAGGCCGGAGCCGACGAGGATGTGCGGGCGCATCCGACCGCCGAGTGCGCCGAGTACGAGGCCGCCCAGTACGCCGCCGATCGCCTGGACACCGCGCAGCAGACCCACGTCGGTGCCGTCGCCGTGCAGGTGGTCCAGGACGAAGACGACGAACAGCACCATGAAGATGCCCTGGGCGAGTTGTCCGAGCGCGGCGATCGCGATCGCGGCGGGCAGCGGGCGGTTTCGTCGGACCACCCGGAGCCCGTCGAGCCATTCGCCGAGCATTCCCGGGCGTGCGACGGGGGGAAGCTCGGGACGGCCGCGGCCGCGGATGCCGGCCGTGAGCGCGGCGGCGAGCACGAACGTCACCGCGTTGACGGCGACCACTCCGGGCAGGCCCAGGAGTTGGATCGCCACACCGCCCAGGGGCGCGCCGACCAGCCGGGCGAGGTTGTCGCTGACGGCGTTCAGCGAGTTGGCGGCGGCGATGCGGTCCCGGCCGACGAGCATCGGGACCAGGGCGGCCTTGGCCGGCGTGCCCAGTCCGGCCAGGCACGATTGCGCTGCGGCGACCGCGTACACGATCCACAGCCGGTCGGCGCCGCCGGCCGCGAGCAGGGGCAGGAGCAGGAGCGCCTGGAGCAGTCCCAGCCGGACCAGGAGCCGCCGTCGGTCCCAACGGTCGACCAGGACGCCGGCGAACGGGGCGACAAGCAGGGCGGGGAGCAATTCGGCGAGGAAGACCGTGGAGGTCGCGGTCGCCGAACCGGTTTGCGTGTACACGTGCACCGGCAGGCTCGCCAACAACATCCAGTCGCCGAGATCGCCGATCAGACCGCCGCTCCACAGCAGCGCGAAGTCCCTTTCGCGCAGCGGCGATCGGGCGCTCACGTCGGTGGTTCCGGGGTGCGCAGCGCGGTCAGGCCCAGATGAACGACCCGGGCGTCCTCGGGCGCGTCCTCTCGGGTGGGCGCGATGTAGGGGCGGAGCAGGGCGTCGATCGCCGCGGTGAGTTCGGCCAGTTCGGCCGCGGTGACGCGCAGACCGTAGCCGGCCATGGTCTCCGCGTCCCGCCAGTGCGGCGGGAGTTCCTCGTGCCGGTCGACGGCCGCGTGGGCGAGTGCCGCGTCGTTGTCGATCCGTACGTGGGCGACCTCCCGTCGGGCCAGCGCGACCACCGGATCGGCGTCGGCGTCGGCCGGTGGATCGTAGATCAATCCGGTCACGGTCGCCCGCCACAGCCGTTCGCGGGCGTCTCCCGCGCTTGCCTCGACCCGCTCGACCAGACCGTATCTGGCGAGTTCCCGGAGGTGGTAGCTGCAGTTGGAGGGGGTCGCCTCGACCACGCTCGCGCACTGGGTCGCGGTCTGCGGGCCGAAGGTCATCAGGTGGGTCAGCAGGCGTTGCCGGACCGGGCCGGCCAGTGCCCGAAGGGTGTCCGCGTCCCCGATCCGCCTGCGTGCTTCCGGTGCCATCGTGGCTCCCGCCGAATTTTATGAAGGATTCCCTTGATAGTTGTCGACGCATCGGGAGATGTCAACGGAAGCCGGAAGCCGGAAGCCGGAAGCCGGAAGGCGGAAGCATCGGGAACGAGGACGTGCCACGGCCGTCCTGCGACCCCATGGCCGGGTGACGAGCAGTGACCGACGGGACGCGGAAGCCGCCGGAAAGCAGCTTGTCGAGTCCGCGGGTGTGTTCAGTCGAGAGTCGGCATCAGCGGTGGGCCGCCCGACTCCGCCATCAAGGTGATCTTTCGCAGCAGTGCCACGAGTTGCTCCCGTTCCGCTTCGCTCAGCGGAGCCAGTAGCGCGTTCTCGGTCGCCATCTGATCGCCGATCGTGGACGACCACGCCTCGTGTCCCTTGTCGGTCAGCGTCACGAGCAGGCTCCGGCGGTCTTCCGGGGTGTGCTCCCGGGTCACGTAGCCGGACTTTGCCAGGCGGTCCAGCCGGCTCGTGAGTGTCGCCGGATGGATGTCCAGACCTTCGGCGAGCCGTGTCGGCGTCATCCGGTACGGCTCGCCGGCGGAGCGCAGCCGCCAGAGGATCTCGTATTCCCACATCTTCAACTCGCGTTGGGTGAGCCCGGCTTCCTTTCGACGCTGGAGATGGCGCACCAGCATCTGCATCCGGGTGACGACGCCCTCGACCATCGGGTCCAGATCGGGCACCTCGTGCTTCCAGTGAGCGATGTGCCGGTCGACCGAGTCGGCGGAGGGGACCTGGCCGTGCGTCGTGTCCATGGCGCCAGCATAAGGCAAGTACTACCGATTCATATAATTTGAAATCGTAGTAACGTCGAAGCCCCCGCCCCGAGGAGGTTCCGATGACCCCATGGCCCACCCCGCTCACAGGCCGCATCGACGAGCACGTCATCGACAGCGTCCTGTTGCGCGGCAATCCCCTGGGAGACGCCACACAGAGGCCGTTGTGGGTCTACACCCCACCCGGCTACGACGCCGATGCCGGGCGCCGCTACCCCGTCACCTATCTGCTGCTCGGCTACGCCGGCACCCTCCCGGTATGGCGCAACCACACCCCCTACCGCCGGCCGGTGCCCGAACTCATCGACGGGATCTTCGCCCGCGGCGAGGCACCGCCGATGATTCTGGTGTTCGTCGACGCCTGGACCACCTACGGCGGCAGCCAGTACATCGACTCGCCGGGGACCGGCCGCTACCACTCGTATCTGTGCGAGGAGATCGTGCCGTGGGTCGATGCCCACTACCGGTCGCTCGCCGACCGCGATCACCGGGCGCTGGCAGGGAAGTCGAGCGGCGGGCTCGGCGCGATGATCACATCGATGCTCCGGCCCGACCTCTTCGGCGCGTTCGCGACACACTCGGGCGATTCGTTGTCGGAGGCCCAGTACATCCCTCATTTCCTCATGGCGGCACGCCAGTTGAGAACGTACGACGGCGACATCCTCCGCTGGTGGGACGACTTCCGCGCGCGAGTGGCCTTCACCAAGGACGAGGACCTGAGGCTGCTCGAACTGCTCGGCGTCTCGGCCTGCTTCTCGCCCGCTCCGGACGGCACGCCACAGTTGCCCTTCGACCCGCGCACAGGCGCACTCCGGCCGGAGATCTGGCAGCGCTGGCTGGACTGGGACCCGGTGAGGATGGCGCCACTGCACGGCGAGGCACTGCGATCCCAGCGGGCGATCTGGATCGACGCGGGCACCCGCGACGAATGGTTCCTCGACTTGGGGGCACAGGCGTTCCGCGATGCCCTCGCCGAGGCCGGAGTGGATGGGGACGTCATACGCTTCGAGTTGTTCGACGCGGGACACCACGCCGTGGAGTACCGGATGCCGCCCGCACTCGCATGGCTCTCCCATCGGATCGCCCACCCGCGATAAAGGCTCGGGGAGCGCGCACATCCCCGTCCCCGTAGGCGCTGTTCGCCGACCGGGTCGGGGCGCGCTCGAACCGCGTCATCGGTCGGACCCGGGGCGAAGCGCGTCGCTCGGCACAACGGTCGCGACGACGCCTCGTGCGGCCGTTCCGTTCGGCCGGGTCCATCCGGCGACCAGGTGTCCGGACGAGCTCCGCGTGGCCTCGACGGGGCGCGGGACGCGGTCGACCCGAACGTCGAACCCGTCGTCCGGGCCGGTTCCGTGCACGGTGACGGTCGGATCGGGGGTGTCACTGTCGCTCTGGTGCTGCGCCGTCGCCTCGCCGCGCAGGAGCGCGCGCAACTGCGCCGTCACCACGGGGTCGTGGAAGCCGTCGTAGATCCACCGCGTGCCGAGCACCCCGTGCTCGGCAATCCCGATCAGCGCCTCGTCGGGGACGCCTTCCAGGGCCGCGCCGCGGTAGCCCATCGGCACCGCGTACGCCACCGGATCCTGCGCGGTCGTGTCCACCACGATCATGAACTCGATCCCGACCGCGCCCTGCGGATCGTCCAGACGGAACCCACCGGCATTGACCAGTTCCGGCGTTCGTCCGTCGCCCACGTACCAGCTCTGCCTCGGCAGCCAGGCGGTGAGCAGATCCAGCTTGCCGGGCGTCATGGTGGTGTGGTGGATCGAGGCCATGCGAACTCCCTCACGCGTGGGTCCGAGCCCGTCCTCCGACGGGAGATGATCGAACCTATAGGAACCTCTATCCGACGCGTGGTTGTCGAGCGCGAGCAGACGGATCCGGGGTTCCGGATCCTGAGCGAAGCGGAGTCGACCCGGTTCGCCGGGGCGACTGATCGTCGGATTTTCGGGCAGGACAGCGATGTTGGTGTGGGCTGTGCCCGGCGCATCCGAGGTGGAATCCGGACAGCCCACGACGCCCCAGCGAGATCCTGGAGTGTGAGCGATGGACAGCCCGGCACGCCGGACACCACCGGAACGCCGAACGTCGGCGGCTCAACGCCGGCAGGACCAAGCGGAACGACGCCGGAGGCGGGCGGTATTCCTACGCGAACTGGCCGAAGCCCGTGCGCTGCGGGCACGTGTGCGACCTCGACGCACACGCAACGAGCGCCTGCGGCAGATGATGCGGGCCCGCACCTTCCGCTATTGACGCCTGCCCTCCGTCGAGCGCGCGCCGGGCCGCCCACGCTCCGCGGGCGGTTGACCGTATGTCCCAGTCCACACGCCCCCTGTCTTGGACCGCACGGGACGGCATGCCGGCTGCGTTCTCGCCGACCCGCGGGTATCGGTATCGCCGTACGTGTGGGGTGCCGTTCAGGCCTCCGGGCTCGGGACCGTCGTTTCGGCGGACAGGCCGTGGGCCGTGACGAGTCGGGCGCTGCCGTCGGCCAGTCGGTAGGACAGGCCCACCACGGCCGTCTGCCCGGCGGCGACGCGCTCGGCGAGCACCCGGGAGCGATCCATGAGGAGGTCGACGCTGTGCCGTATGTGCTCGGCGATGATGTCGTCGTCACGGGTGAGCCCGGCCGCGCGGGCGGCCAGGATGCTGGGGGTGACGCGTTCGATGACGTCGCGTACGTACCCGGTGGCGGCGACACCGTCGGTCACGGCGGCACGGGCGGCCGCGACGGCGCCGCACGAGTCGTGTCCGAGGACCACGACCAGCGGGCAGTCCAGGACGCTCACACCGTATTCGATGCTGCCCAGGACCTCCGGGCCCGCCACGTGGCCCGCGGTGCGTACGACGAACAGGTCACCCAGGCCTCGGTCGAAGATGATCTCGGCGGCCAGGCGCGAGTCGGAACAGCCGAAGAGCACCGCGAACGGTCGCTGGCCGGGTGCGGTCTGCGCACGGCGCGCGGCGTCCTGGTTCGGATGCTGCGGAGTGCCGTCCACGAAGCGCCGGTTGCCGGCCAGCAGCAGCTCGACGGCTTCGGACGGGGTCAAAGCGGCGACGTCGATCATGGAGACAGGCTACGACGAGCCGGCCCGTCGGTGTGCTGGTGTCCGCCATGAGGACAGTGAGGGACGGCGGCCGCGCTCCGCTCGAGACGTGCATCCTTCCCGAAGCGGCTGCGCTGCCGCTCCCGAGCCCGGCCGCTCGGACGCTTTGCAAGCCCCGGAACTGCCGGAGCTGCCGGAGCTGCCGGACCTGCCACCGGACGCTCGGCTGCTCATTATTGGAGCAACCGGCGCGGTCGGCGCCAAGGTCCAGCGCCTCCCTGCCGTGATTACCCGGAGATGTCAACCCGCAGGCGTGTGGTGGTTCCGGTCTCGGTCGAGCGGATCTGGAACAGGTCGCAGATCTGGTTGGCGATCCACAGTCCGCGTCCGCCGTCCTGGTCGGCGGTGGGGCGATGCCGCCCCGCGAGTGGGTCGAGGACGTGGCCCTTGTCCTGGACGTCGCAGATCACGAACGTGTCCTGCCGCCACAGGGTGAGGCTGCCGCCGCCCCCTCCGTGCACGATGCTGTTGCCCGCGATCTCGCCGATCGCCAACAGCGCCTGGTTGACCAGCGGACGGGGGACATCCGACAGTTCCCGGCGGACCAGCGTTCGGACGGCGGCGAGTTCACCGGAACGGAACGCGAGCCTTTGCGCGTGGTCGGGCGCCGGGGGCAGGGCGGGACCGAGCAGGGTGGCGGCGTAGTGATCGGGCCCGGGGTGGGGGTGGTCGATGCGGGACGCGCCGTCCAGGACCTGCGGGTGGGAGTGACGAACCGCCTCGATGGTGTCCGGTTCGAGCGTGGTGGTGTCGTAGGGGCAAAGGAGTTGCCAGGGCACGCCGTCGAAGGCGAGGTTGAGGAGGGTCTCGTGGTGGCGGCATTCGACGAGTTCGGCTTCGTCGCGGCCGGCCCAGATCGGCTCGCCGATTCCGCGGAAGGTCCGAGTCCCCTGTTCCCGGGTCCACTGTTGCCAGGTCGGGATGATGCGCGCCGGGTTGCGGCCGACGCGTTCCATGTCGATCCAGGTGACCTGATTCGCGTCGCCGGCCAGTTCTTCGCGCAAGGCGCCCGCTCGGGGGTGGATCACCGCGACCGCGACCGCCTCGTCCGCGGCCAATCCCTCGCGTACGAATCCCGCCGTGCGCTCGACGAAGTCGTCCAAACCCGCGTAGAGCAGGGCGTCATGACGGAATTCTGTGACCGCGTTCATCCGGTCGTCACCCTCTCCAATGCCAGACCGGGCAGGTGTCCCCACCCCGCGAGCTCCACCAGGTCGCACAACTCCTCCGAGGCGCGGTGCAGGACCAGCCGCCGCCCCTCTTCCAGGGCGCGGGCGGTCTCTACGAGGGTGCGGACGCCGGCGATGTCGATGAACCCCAATGCCGACACGTCGACCAGGACGTCCCCCGGCTCGGCGCCCCGTTGCGCTTCCAGCGCGGACCGCACGTGCGCGCAGTTGTCGAGATCGACCTCCCCCAGGAGTCGAACTCCGGGCTGCGGCGAGCTCCGTTCGACACGAAGCACACCGTCGTCGTAGTCAACACCCACGTCTGTGTCCCTCGCTCGCCGGACGCTTGGGCGGAGCGTACCCGGGATCGGAGGATGTCGACGGCGTGGGGCCGGAAATGCAACCGAACGGGTCGACGCTGTCGTGACGATCCCACGCAGCCTCGCGTCTCGGGCCTGTGAGTGGAGACGTTCCACGAACGCGGGGCGGGGATCCCCGGGGGCGGGAGCGCGGGCCGGCCATTTCGCACGGAACCGGACTGCTTTCGTCCAAGGGAATGGCTCGGCAAACGGCGCCACTCGGGGCCTGTGCCCGGCGGGGTCGGGCACAAGAACGGGTCGGATGACCGTCGTCACCCGGGGCGACTCGGCGGCTCGGCGAGGACTTCCGAGCGCTCGGGTGTTCGGGCACGCGGGCGCTCGGGCACTCGCTCGCGAGCGGGTCGGGAGGCCGGGGTCGGCTCGACCGTTTCGCGGCGGGGTCAGCGGAGGCGGAGGCGGGGGTGGCGTGCGTCCTGTTCCACGGTCATGTGCGCGAACGAGTCGCCGGCGCCCTGGTGGCGTGCACGGACCCCGTGGCGTTCGCGGAGGGGTGCAACCGCGGTTGTCGGCGTCGACGCGGCCGGCGGCGCTCTCGTTCCGGGGCTTCTCGGCAGGTTTCTCGTGCGCGGTCGTGGCGGTGTACGGCCAACACCGTCTCCGAGATTCCGCCGGTGTGGACGGGCACTCCAGGCTCAGCCGCTACGTCGGTGTTTCCTGGCAGACGACCGACGGCGGTACTTCGGCCACGTTGCGTGCCCAGGGCGTGGCGACTCGGGCCATGGCCCGCGCCGTGCCCGGGGAATTGCTCGTCCGGATGGATGGATGGGTGGTTCGGATTCGAGGTTGTCCGCGTCGGGTCGGGTCCTCGGCTCGCGGACGCGTTCGGTCCCGGAACTCCGGCCCTCGCGGGATGCAGGCGCGAGGGCCGGAGGTGCCACGCGATTCGGTCCGTGGAGGAGTCGGCCGAATCGGCGTGTGTCATCGGTCGGGACCGAGGTGTGCCCGGCCGCTGTTCGGCGACCCGGTACTTGGGGTCAGCCCTGGTGTCCGCCGTGCTGGGGTGCCTGGTGGTGGTCACTCTGCTTGTGGCCGCCGTCGTGCTCGACGTCGTCGACGTTCAGGCAGGTGTTGCCGATGGCCGGGTTGAGCACGCCGACGATGTTGACGGTGTTGCCGCACAGGTTGACCGGCACGTGCACCGGGACCTGGATGTTGTTGCCGGAGGCCACGCCCGGGGAACCGACCGCGGCGCCGTCCGCCTCGGCCTCGGCGTGGGCTGCCCCCGCGCCCGCCATCACGACCGCGGCAGTGCCGGCCATCAGGACAGTGATCTTCCTGAACGAACTCACGAACTCTCCCTTATCCACAGGGACACCGGCCGATCCCGGTGCGCCCTCTCCCGACTCAACGACCCGGACCGGCGCAGGCAGCGCGCATGCCGGAAATTCACCCGAACGCCACACATCGGCCGGGCCACCCGGACAACATCCGGGCGAAGCCGCTTTCCCGCGGGCCGACTTCGCTCTCCCGAACCGCACCCGTGCGGCGTGGTGCACTTCATCGCCGTACGGGTGCGGTCGGCCGGGCTGATCCCAACCCATCCGTGGCTCATGACACGTCCGCCAACGGCACCCCATCTCCCGGGGTCGTGTCGGCGTGGTGTCGTAGCGTGTTGTGCCCACTGCTTCCGGACATCGAGGATGTGGCATGGGACTGACCGATCCCGATCCGTTTCCCACCGACCCCGACGAGTGGTTGCGGCGCGAGACCGCGCTCCAGCGGTTGCGCGATCACGGCGTCGCACGGATCCATGGCTGTGGGTCCGGGCCCGTTTCGGTCGAGACGCTGGAACTGTTCGCCGCGCATCTCGACCTCCCGCCCCCGGAACGCGAGGCCATCGAACGTCGGTCGCTGGGAGGCGATTTCGACTCCACGTCGGCGTCCCTCCGGCGCCCCGGGCCGTCGGAAGCCGCCAACCGGTGAACCGCGGCGCGGGATCCCGGCTCCGGGTGGCGGGGCCGGGTGCGGGGTACGGGCGGGGATGCCCGCAATCGTGCTCCCCGTCGATGTCGCCCTCGCCACCCGTGTCGACCGGGTCCCCACCGACTCCGGCTGGGCCCACGAGGCCAAGATGGACGGATGGCGGGCAACCCTGCGCACCGGCCCACGACCGCGCGTGTTCGGTCGGCACGGCACCGATCTCACCGAGCCTTTCGCCGACGTCGCCGACGCGGCCCGGTCGCTGGACACCGCGGTGCTCGACGGCGAACTCGTCGCGGTCCTGGACGACGGGAGCGTTGCGTTCGGCCGCCTGCACACACGCAGCGCGAAAGGGCTCCGGCGCGGCGCGGACTATCAAGTCGTCCTGGTGGCCTTCGACGTGCTCTCGATCGACGACGTCGACCTTCGCCGGCGGCCCTATCGGGAACGACGCGAACAACTGCTGGACCTGCTGGAGAACGCGCCCCGGCCCACGCCGATCCAGCCGGTACCCATGACCACCGACCCGACCGAGGCCCTCGCCTGGGTCGGGGCGTTCGGCGGAGGCATCGAAGGGGTCGTCTCGAAACCGCTCGAAAGCCCCTACCGGGCCGGCCGCACGGCCTCCGGGTGGGTCGAGTGGCGCGCCTCCCACGCGACGCGATGACCGTCGAAAGCACCCATTCGAACGTATTCTCCGCCGCGCCCTCGGCTCGGCTCCGGCGGCGATCATCGAGATCGCCGTCCACCTGTGGGGTAACCCCGCGTCGCAGACCAAGGCCACCGAGTCGGCCCTGCAAGCCGTCGACAACCTGCGACCGATCGTCGCCCGGAACCCCACCTACCGAACGAAGTTGGCCGTCTGGCTCGTGTCGCCCGCCGCCGCGTTCGTGGCCGAAACCAACCGGAAGCCGAGCGCGATCCCGCTGGTGCGCGAGGCGATCGGCCCGTACGTCGACCTGGCCCGGACCGACCCCACCACGTACGGCCCGAAGTCGGCCGAAGCCGACAACGCCTGACCGAACCCGGACGCTGACACCCGGCAGGGGAGGCCACCACCATCCGGAAGGGGGTGGCCTCCCCTGCGTCGACATCGATGTTCGTGGAACACCTCGGCACGACATCTACGGCCCGTTCCTCGCAGCGAACCCGGAGACGTCCCCGAGCCGGCTGGGCGGTCGTACCCCCGGACCCACCGCGCGAAGGCGCCCAAGACGGTTGTCTCCACGGCGGCGCGGATCCAGCGGCGCGCACGGGCCGGTTCCCGCGCCGTTTCATCTCGGCCGCCAATCGCGACCGGAACCGAGGGGCTCCTCGCGGGCACGGAGCGGCGGGTCCGAGGGCGAGGCCGCAGCCGACGCACGCGCCGCCGAACCCGCCCGCCGGCGGGGCGCATCGACGGGGCGAAGCAAGGCACTCATTCACCGACCGCGTCCCTTGGGGTCGGAGCCGTCACCGCCCGATCGGTGCCGTGAGGTGCCTGGTTTGGGGTCAGCCGGTGGTGGGGGTTTCCCCGGTGAGTGCGGGGAGGTTGACGACGGTGTCGGGGGCCGGGGGCGTGACGGTGACGGGTTTGTTGTGTTCGTTCCAGTCGATGGTGCCGCCGTTGGCGGGGTTCTTGTTCTCCAATTTGATGGGGAAGGTCTCGCCCTTGGCGGGGACGTAGAGCAGTGTTTCGCCTTCTTGGGGGTCGGTCTCGCCGAACACGATGGCGCGGGTGCCGGCGATGTCGGTGTCGGGGCGGCGTTGGACGGTGGGTCCCCAGTCGGCGACGGCCTTGTTGATGTCGCCGAGTTCGGCGGCGGCGCTGATGCCCTTGAAGCGGGGGTCCTCGACCTTGAGTTTGACGTGCTTGTCCTGGATCAGGGCGATGGCGGTGGGGTCGGTGACCTTCGCGGCCTTGGTCCAGTAGTCGGCGCCGGCCTTGAGGTACATATCCGGGCCGATGCGCATGATCTGCGCGGTCTGGCCTGCTTCGATCAGGGTGCCGGTGTAGTTGCGGGTGGTGTTGTCCACGCGCAGGTCGAAGGAGGTCTCGCCGTTGGGACCGCGCAGGGCGCCGACCGTGTGCACGGTCTTGACCTGTGCGGCGGCTGTCTGGACCTTGGTGCGCAGCGTTGCGTCGTCGAGTTTGGTGTTGTCCCGGCCCGAGTCGGGGGCGGAGGTGGCCGCGTCGCCCGGGGGCGGGGGAGCGGTGTCGCCCGCGGGGGTTCGGCGGTCGTCGTCCTTGTCGTTGTCGCCGCATCCGGCCAGGAGCAGCAGGGCCGCGAGGGCGCCGGTGGTCACCGTGGTGGCGCGGTACTTCGTGTGGATGGTCATCTTCGCCCCGAATCGATCGTTGCCGGTCGCAAGTGGACTGTTCCTGCCCCGAGTTCGATCGGACATTCCCCTTGTGTGCGGCACCGTGACGCACCCACCCGAGCACATTCGGGTCTGCGGTGTGATCGCGGAATCAGGCCCCGGTATCCCGCACCCGGCCTCCACACGACGTCGAGCGGGTGGCCGCGCGCGCGGGCTTCGCACACTGTCCACGGACCGGGTCACGCGCCGTCCCACGCCGTCGGCAGTCGCTTCGTCGGTGGATTCCGCCTGCGGTAGGTGCTTGTCGATCGCGTACAACTCCCGTAGTGGGTGTGGCTTTTGGTGCCCCGGGCAGATGTTCGGCCGACCTGCGTCACAGGATCGATCGCGGAGGTGGGGACGTGAACGAGTACGCCCGAGGGGTACCGGAGTCGCCGATGGAGTGGGGGCTGCTGGGGGTGGTTCTCGCCGTGTTCGGTGGGGCTTTTCTGATTCGCGCCCTGTGGCGCAAGAGGAACGGGCAGCCGGTCAGTACCCGGGAGGACGAGGATTCGAATCGGCCCACCGAGGGCCCCAGTGGGAGGGCGTGGAAGTGGTGGCTCGGTGCGGGAGTCGCCGCTTACGTGGTGACGGTGATCGTCCGGTCGGTGATGGGCGGGAGCGGCGTCGAGGTGTGGCTGTTCCCGGCGCTCATCTTTCCCGCCTGTAGCGTGCTTCTGCCGGCCAGAACCGCGCTCAACGCCTGGAGCGCGCGCAAGGGCGACGAGTTCCGGGCGCGCCGACGGCACGGCAAGGGCGAGGACACCGCACCCGCCGGGCGCTGAAGCCGCCCACGGCGAAGCCACCCACGGCCCGCCCGCAGGGATGATCCCGACCCTCGACGTCTCTCCCGCGGCGTTCGCCGGAGGCCGCGGACGTCAATGTCGTGGTGAATTCGACCTGCTGGCACGGAACATGGCGTGGGTGGGTTCCGTGACGAGGGCGGGGACTTCGGCCACCATGGTGGCGATCAGTTCCTCGGGACCGCGGTCGGTCCAGACGACGGCCAGTTCGACGGGCTCGGCGTCGGAAATGGGGACCCAGCGGATGTTCATGGCCGGGACCGAGTGGGCGAGCGGTTCCGGGGCCGGCCAGATGCCGCGGCCGGGGGCGACCATCCGGAGGCACTCCTCGATCTGGGCGACCCTGGGGCTGCGCGGCGCCGGTGTGCCGTCGGGTCGCGGGTCGACGATCCGGTGGCGTTCGGCCTCCGGGGAGGTGAACATGTCGGGGCACACGACGGGTTCGTCGGCGAGGTCGGCGAGGTCGGCGAGGTCGACGAGAGTGACCCGATCGCGTTCGGCGAGGCGATGATCGGCAGGCAGCGCGACGGCGCTCGCCGCCCTCTACAGCCTCGTCCTCCTCACCAAAGCCGACGCCGGCACCCTCTGGCACGGCGTCGCCGTCGACTCCGTCGGCACCCCCCACTCGCCGCCGCCGACCTCGCCGCGGGCGGCATCGGCCGCGCCGAACCCTGGCCGCTCGAACAGGCCGCCGAAACCTCGGCCTCCCGTTCGCCCGAGCCCTTGCGCTCGACCAGTTCGCCCAAGCCCTTGCGCTCGACCAGACCGTCTCCGGCGACCGCGCCGTCCGCCTGCTCGGCTGGCGGCCCACCCAAGCCCACCCGACCACCGACCTCACCGCCGGGCTCCCGTGCCTGACATCGCACGCGCAGCGGCCCGAAATGGCCGCCGACCCACTTCTCGCGGATCCGCAGCCATTCCGCGAAGGCGGGCGGCACCGGCTCCGTGGATGGTGAGCCTGCGGACGAAGGCTCCGGCCTGCCCGCGCCGCTGCCTCCGCACCGCGGACGGCGTTGTCCTCGATCGGGTCAGTCGCGCCTTCAATGCCGACGGTCGTATTACCGGCGTTCGTCGGCGGAGGCCATGGCGGTGATGCCGTCGAGCAGGGCGCGCAGGCCGAAGTCGAAGGCGTTCGCCCTGGCCTGCGCGGCGTTGCGGTCGAAGCCGCCGTCGGCCCACGAACGGGCGATGGCGGGGTAGCGTGCCGGGTCGAAGACCTCGTCCCAGAAGACCTGGCGGGCGGACCACCAGTCGTCCTCGGACTCGCCGCTCACGGCGGAGGCCCGCGCGTGTTCGGCTTGGGCTGCCGCGGCGGCGTCGACGAAGGTGACGATCGCGTCGACCGCGGCCGGGACCTGGGGCGGCGACAGGTCCGTTTGGGAGAGTGCGGCCAGCAGGTGGTTCTGCCGGGCGAACAGGCCCGGGCCCAGGGGCGGACGGACGGTGGATACGGTGCGCAGCCACGGGTGCCGGGCGTACAGGGCGACGGTCTGGTGGGCGTAGTGCGTGACCTGGACGCGCCACGAGCCGGAATCGGAGAGGTCCAGGGACTGCCAGGCCGCGTCGACCATGAGGTCGATCAGTTCGGCCTTGCCGGGGACGTGCGTGTACGGCGTCATCGTCCCGACGCCCAGGGCGGCGGCGACCCTGTCCATGGTCATGGCGTCGATGCCGTCCCTGTCGGCCACCGAGATCGCCGCGGCGATGATTCCGGACAGCGTGATCTTGGGTGGCCTGCCACGGCCCGACCTGGCCTTCTCTTGCCGCCACAACAGGCGCAGGGTCTCGCGGGGATCGCCTCCGCCGCTGTGTTCCATCGTGTCCCCTTATTTTCCGTAGAGTGTATGGTAATCTTTATCCGTAGGTCATACGGAAAAGGGGTGGAAGGTGCGGGTACTGGTGACGGGCGCGACGGGCACCGTGGGCCGGCTGGTCACGGCCGGACTGCGGGACGTCCAGGTCAGGGTGATGACGAGGGATCCCCGAAAAGCGCCCGCCGGAGTGGACGTGATGCGGGGCGACCTCACCCGGCCCGAGGAACTCGGGCCGGTGCTGGCCGGGGTGGACAGGATGTTCCTCTTCCCGGAACCGTCCACGGCCGAGAAGGTGGTCGAGGCGGCGAAGCGAGCGGGCGTCCGAAGGATCGTCGTGCTCTCGTCCGGCGCGGTGACCGGCGGCTTCGACACGACATTCCACCCGCCCGTGGAACAGGCCGTCGAACGGTCGGGTCTGGAGTGGACACACATCCGACCCGGCGAGTTCGCGGCGAACAAACTCGCGCTCTGGGGCCCGTCCATCCGCGCCGAACGCGTGGTGCGGGACATCAACCCGGACAGCGGGTGGTTTCCGGTGCACGAGCAGGACATCGCCGATGTGGTGATCCAGGCGTTGCTGGAGGACGGCCACGCCGGAAAGGCCTACGACATCAACGGTCCCGGCCTGATCAGCCTGCGTGACCAGGTGAAGGCAATCGCCGACGCGCTCGGCGAGGAGATCCGGTTCGAGGAGCTGACCCCGCTTCAGGCCCGCGAGGTCTATCGGGCGATGGGCGGGTTCGCCGCGGAAGCCGCGGACTTCCTGTTGGGTTTCACCGACTATGACGGCAATCCCGTGGATCCGTCGGACAACGCGGACTTCGATCCGTCGGTGCTGGGCCCACTGCCCACGGCGGAGTCCGTGACGGGCAGGCCGGCACGGACCTTCGCGCAATGGGCGCGGGATCGGGCGGAGGACTTCCGTTAGGAGGTGAACTCGACACGGTTGGGCCGGACCGGTCCGGTGCTCGGTTTCCGCGCGGTCGGCACGAAGCGTGGCGTCATCGACGGACGGCGTCGCCGAGGCAGGCGCCGCATGGATGCGGGGCGCGGCCCCGGCGGCGCCGGTCGGTGACGACACGGCCACAGTCGCCGCACAGTTCCGTAAGAGCCGGCCCGTGCAGGTTCGGCGTGCAGTCGATTTGCCTCGGCCAGGCCATGCAGCCCGGATCGCCCGAGTGCACGTTCGTGTGCGCAGGGCGTGCACCGGTGCTCGGGCCGCACGCCCGGTGGCCCGGTGGACCGGTGGCCCCGGGCATCCGTCGACGAACGGGGGCTCAAAGCTCCCTTCGCATCAGGACGCACATCGTCTCGTGGCGACGGATCGACCCTTCGGGGCCCTCCTCGTCCCAGGCGTCCGGGGCGCGGCCGTACGCGACATAGCCCAACCGCTCATACAGGGCACGAGCCCGCGGGTTGTCCTCTTCCACCGCGAGTTCGGCCCTGCGCAGGCCACGGCTTTCGATCCTTTGTTCGGAGGATCGGATCAGCAACGTCCCCAGGCCACAAGACCGAAGTGCCGGGTGCACGGCGAACTGCCACAGAGTTCCGGCCTTTTCGCGAACCCGGTAGTCGATGCCGCCGATCGCCACCGGCAGATCGCCCCCGGCACACACGGCCAGGTAGTCCACCTCCCCGGCCGCCGCGCGTATCAACTCCCGCTCCACGTACCGCAGATGGGTGGCGGAGCCCGACCAGGTGCACGCGGGCAGATCCCGCAGCCGAAGGTCTCGCACCCTGACGGGTACGACGACGGTGGGGCCGGCGGTGCCTTGGGTGGTGGTCACATCCGTGAGGATCCCGACCGAAGCGCCTGCGGGGCAACGTATTTCTCCCGCCGAGGATGGTGCCGGCCGACCCGGGGCGCACCGCGGCGGGCGATCGCTTCCCGCGAACGGCGACGCGTCCTCGGTGGGAACTCGGTGTGTCGCGAGCGGGCTTCGCGTCCCGCCGTCGGCACTCCGAAGTAATTGTCAAATCCTGTGGATCGCACGAAGTTGCGCGGTGTCGCTGCCATGCGTGGAATTACGGTCGGCCGGGGATCCGGCCGGTCGTGACTTGCGCTACGAAGCGTCTCAGTGCGCGCGGATTCCGAATTACGTGCAGGTTCGCGTTACCGGCGTCGGTCGTGATCGCCGCGAGGAGGAGCGGTCGGCTCCGGCGTCGATAGGCCCATACCCACCGCCAGAAGTCGGCGCGTTCCCGAGAGCGTCGGATCGCTCGCCAGGCGCAGCGCGAGAACGAAAAGTCCAGCAGGATGACGGTGTCCGCCGCTTGGAGCCGGACGTCGGGGACGTCGTAGGGCCCGAGGTCGCCATCCATGATCCAAGCCTCGCCTCGGACGAGTTCACGTTGGACGGCGGCCCACTGGTCGGGGGTGGTCGCTTCAAGGCCGGGTCGCCAGAAGTGCGTGTCCAGCTCGATGACGGGAAGCCCGGTGATTGCGCCCAGGCGGACCGCGAGGACTGACTTCCCTGCACCGCCACGCCCCAGGATCACGACTCGCTTCATAGCCGCCATGGTTCCAGGCCGGTTCCGGGACGCCTACTCGTTTTCGACGAGCTCGAACACCGTCGCGAGGGCTGCGGCCGGACTGCCGGGGCCGCGGGTGACCTTGGCGCGGAGCTTGACTTCGGCCTCCAACGCGGCGGCGAGCATCCGCCGGGCGCCCGCGCGGACGATTGCGTCGATCAGGAGCCGGACTCGATGGAGCCGTCCGCGTCCACTGCGCCGAACACGCGGGTGTGCCTTCCTGCCCCGCGCTGTGAACGCGGGCGTACTCGGTGACCATCACAGGATCATTCGGGAAGGTACGCCCTCGCGTACAACCCGAGACCGATCCACAGGTCTTGAGCATTTCTCGCACTCCGAATCGACGGCCCGTTGCCCACCCCGAACATCGCAACCGCCCGCTCGCAATGCCGACCGCATGCGAGGGACGAGGTCTCACTCGGAGGCCGAACGTGCGGCGATCCCGGTCACGTTCGCGCGTAGGAGATTGTGGTCCGACAGTCCGTGGACGTCTTCGACCATCACGTCGCGCACATCGCCGCCGCGCACGACCACATGGTCGATGTGCTGCGACCCGGCGCTCCGGCCGTCCGGTCGTGTCGGCGGCGCGTCCGGCGGGAGTTCGGCAACGATGAACTCCGGGCCGAGACCGTCCGCTACGGTGACGCGGTCGGCGTTGAAGTCGCCGAGCAGGATCACGGGGTCTGTCGAGTCTGCGGCCAGTTCAGCCAGGCGCGCCAGTTGCCGAGGTCGTCGCCGACCGAAGCTTACGTGCGTGGCGACCACGAGCGCCCCGTGGGTTCGTACGGCGAGCAATCCCTTCCCCGAGTCGTCGTTGAAGGCTTCGGCGGCCAACTGCCGCGACGGGCCGCGCACCAAGAGCACGAGGTACTCACCCGGGTCGTCGAGCGGTTTCGTTCCGTGGCGTGGTGCCGGGACTCGTGGATATCGCATCGCGTGGACCGTGTGGTCGGGCAAGGCGCGGCGGAGGCCGGTCAGTTGGTCGCCGCTTACCTCCTGTAGGGCGGTGACCGGTTCAGTGCGTTCGACCAACAATGCCGTGATCGCAGCGATCCGTTGCGATTCGTCCGGCCACGTTGCCGCCGTGTCTTCGCCCCAGTTCTCCGCATGAACGCGGTGTAGGACATTCCAGGTTGCCACCGTGAGCAAAAGCTCTCCTCGTCTCGTGCCACGAGTGGCACTGAATGGGCCGCGGAGGTACGCGGCCACAAGCCGAGCCCTCCGATGACCGAATCATCGCGTGTTCGCCATGGCGGCGGGTGGCCGGTCGGTTGCCCTCGCGCGCCCATGACGTCGACTGGCTTGTGCGCCTCCTCGTGCAGCCGGATCGCCCGTGCGCCCGGCGCCCGTGCGCCCGTGGGACCGGCCGGAGCGGTTATAGTGGAGGTTGGGGACGGTTTCGTCCACGCTCGGGTGCCGTGGGGCCGGTTCCTTGACGGCTAGGTGTATGGCCCACGGAGGTTGGTGACGGGTCGTACGGCGGGGCGATCGTGGCGGTGAACGAAGACGTGGGCTCGTCGGAGGAAGTGGCGATCCGTGGAGCCGCGTGAGGCGTTACGTGTCCCGGCGGTGGTGTCGAGCGGCACACATGGGATGCACCGACGCCTTGCCGTTCTCGGCGTACGTACGGATCCTCCGGGTGCGTACGGATCCTGCGGGTGCGTACGGATCTTGCGGTTCGCTGACATCACCGGCTTCCGGCACTACCGGGGGGAGGGCTTGTTCCGACCGCGCAGCATTTCCCCCAGCCGCCGTGCTTCAGGGTGTCAGTGGGCGCTGTAGAGCCTGGCCAGTTCATCGAACGCGGTCTTTGGTTCCCAGCCGTCGTCGACGACCTTGACCACGCCGAAGCTCGCCATGTCCAAGTCGTAGCGAGGATCGAGAGAGTGGGGCTTCGGCGCCATGAACTCGAACACGTAGGCGCCATAAACGCCTTCCGCTGCGAACACTCCCAGTTGTTGTGACAGGTAGTCCGCCTGCACCTGCTCATTGCGGGTGAACGTGCCTGACAGCGCGGGAGGATCCGCCGCCCAGTCGATGATGCCGTAACCGGCCGGGCCCATCTCGGCAGCGCCATCGAAGGCACAGCAGCCGAACTCGGTTATCACGATGGGCTTGCCGCTGCTGTGGAATCGCCTGAGGTTGGTGACGTAGTCGGCGTCGTTGTAGGCCATTCGGTAGTAGTTCAGTCCGACCATGTCGAAGTGGGTCCAGTCCACTTCCTCCCACAGACCGGCGCCATAGGTCAGGCGGCCGCCGAACTGTGCCCGGGCGACCTCGCGAGCACGACCGAGCACGTCGTCGAGTTGCTCATTGAACTCGGAGAAACGAGGCCACCATTCCGCCGAGGCCAACTTGGCAGATCTGTCCGCGTGAGTGTCCCCGGGAATGATGCCGGAGCCGAAGATCGTCAGCTCGCAGCCCACGTTGAGGTCTACTCGACCGTACTGCCGCCGCAACTGTTCCGCAGCCCTGGCGGCGGCCTCGAGGTGCTCCAGCGTCTCCTGCGGCCCAGCCTCGACGAGGCGGGGCTGCAGCCAGACGTGCAGCCCGAGCGCCAGGGCTGCGCCGGCGGCTTCGGTCAGCCGGTCGATGTCGGTGCCGAAGAGGCTGACAGAGGTGCAGTGCAGATCGTCCCGGATGACTGCCATGTGCTGCCGGACCACGTGCTCGGGTAGCGGCTTACGGGACAGACCGCTGCCGGAGTAGTTGGTGCCGGTGTCGTAGTTGATGCCTCTCAAGACCAGGCCTGTCCCATTCTCTCGCATGGCCGGAGCCTAAAGGCTGTCTCGTAAACTCGTTGAGTGCCCGATGGCGATGGTTTCCTGACGGCCGATCAGCCTGCGAGAGCGATGTTGTGCATGCGCGCGACGCGCTGACCGCGCAGAAGACCCGTCGCCCGTGCGGCCGCAGTCGCGGAGGGCTTTCCGGTTCTTCATGCGGGCGAAGACCTGCTCGTGGACCGGGACCCGCAGGTGCGTCGAGAAGTGGTAATTCTTCGACGACGCCGAGAACTACCGGTCGGGTGTCGGGATCAGCGTTGCATCCACGAGCACCACGTCCCCGGCCCGCGGTTTCGCCTGCGGCGAGTCCAGTGCGAGGAACGAGCCGTGGCGGTCGGCGATGCGGTGCGCGGCGGCGTGCAAGGCAGCGAACAACGGCCCGGGTTGCCGCGCCGTCAGGTTCGTCCGCAGATACAAGCGGACAACTTGGCCCGCATGCTGTGGCATGTGTTTCGTCAGCTCGGCTTTCGTCGGCACCATGCGCGCGTGTCGTCGATATGCAGGCGCTGCTCCCGTCCTCCGGTCATTCGGGTGCGATGCTCGTGCAACCCGGCCGCCGCCGCAGTGGGCGAGAACGCGAGCTATCGATGATAATGATCGCGGGTGTGGCGGCCGGGCGGCCGACCGTCACAGCCCGGCGGCTGTGTGCAGGTGCGCGCGTTCGTCGTCGTGCAGCGGGGCACTCGTCAGGAGTGTGTCGTCGTCGAGGAGTCGGCGCACCCACGTCGCGTCGGTGACGAAGGCGGCCCGGCACAGGGCGCGTTCGGGGTGGTCCTCCTCACGGCCGTCGATCGCCACGGCCCTCGCGTTGTCGGGGTCGGTCGGCTCGCACAGCGCGGCGGCCACCACCACCAAGCCGAACAGCTCGTCCCGGCGTGGCGCTTCGGGATCGGCCGCCAAGCGCAACAGGAACGGCAGGACGGCCGGCATCGCCCTGCTCATGCTCAGTGGACCCGACATCACCACCCAGCCCAGTGCCCGTTCGGCTTCCTCGGCCGCGTCGGGGTCCAACAGACCGCGCAGCACGACCGGGACGTTTTCCGGGCAGCCGGGGATCGTCGACCACACCACGTCCTGACACCCCGCCAACGCGAGGTGCGAACAGGGCCCCTGTGTCAGGTGCGGATATGCCGCCACCAGCTTCGCGATCGCGTCCATCGCGGCAGCTTCGTGATCCACGTTGCACATCGACGAACCCCCTGTACCATCCCACGCGGCCGCGACGCCTCGGCGGCGCGGGCGAGACCCGCTGCTCGGGATCGGGACGCCGATGACCGCTGCGCGAACCCATTTCCGAGCCTGGTCGATTCGCGCACGCGACCTTATCGAACCCGGGTCGTGCGGGCTTTCGGGATTCCGGTTCGGCTGACTGGGGCCGCCGAGCAGTCCCGGGCCTGATCACGCGATCACCCCAACACGTTTCGGATGATGAGAGCTTGGCGTTGTGATCGACAAGTGGCCGGGCCCAGTGGAGGTGCGGCGGCCGAAGGGGTTGCTCCGGTACGAAGTTCCCGCCGAGTCGGGCCTGTTGGCGGAGCAGGACGAGGACGCGTACCCGATGGACAGCCAGGCCGCCTCTTTCGGGTCACCCTGCACCGGGAGGGCCAAGGAAATGGGTGGACTTGGGTTGTCCGACGCCGAGCCAGGGCAGGTACGCCCGCTTGTCGGGTCGTTCCGGCCCCGATGGTCGTCGTACTCGATGACCCGGACCACTTCGGCCGATTCGGTCTCCACCCGAGCACGGACTTCGGGTCGTCGGTCGGGAACCCGTCTGGAGCGCCTGTTCCGGGTTCGAACTCTGGCTGCCTAAGTCCGAAGGTGCAAGGCGAGTTCGTCGACCTTGATCCTTTCGACCAGGTCCGAGGCCGATGTGGTCCCCTATCTGCCCATGCGTTTGCTCGGTGCGGTCAAGGCCCGTGTCCTGACACGTCGTCGCTGCCGGATGTGGGCCAGAGTCATTCTTGACTGACTCGTGCATGACTTCGTTGCTCGTGGGCGCGGTTCGGTACCGTCGGGGCACGAGGGGCGCTGGGGGGTGTCCCGGACTCGGGGGAGTTGAACGAGCATGCCTGCCTTGGACGAACGGAACGGTGCGGGCTTTGCGGCGAGTCGGCCGCAGTGGTGGTGGTGCGTTCCGCTGGCGGTGACGCTCATCGGACTGCCGGTCCTGCTCTTCGCCGACTGGCACATCCTGGCGGACCTGTGGTTCGGGAACTGCGAGCACGACGACAACTCTTGCGACGGCCCATACACCGAAGCCGGGAAGCTCAGAGCCAAAGCGGTCACGTGGCTCCTGGCGGCCGGCCAGATTGCGGCGTTCTCCGCCATGTGGGGTACCGCCAAGAGCCGCAAGGCGAAGGTACGGGCGCGGCAGGCGCTCGCCCACGGCGCTCTCGTTGCGGCCCCGGTGGTGGCCGGGGCGGTGGCTTGGATCTGGTGATGTGGCCGGTTTTTGGTTGTGGGTTTCAGTGGGGTCGGGTGGATTCGGGGCGTGCGTGGGCGGTGCGTCGCCGGTCTACCGTTCCAACAGTGCGGCGACGAAGGCCGCTATGCGATCCACCCGGGAAACGCCGGGGTCGTCTCCGCACCTGCGCCGCTCGAGATGACTCGGACTCCGGGGCGGCCGGAGCCCGAGTGAAGGCGATGTTGCCCGGGACGCCGAAGCGCCCCTGGCAACGTGCTTGAGCGGCAGCGCCGGGCTCGTGTGCGAGGCGCCTGCCTGCGTGGCTTCGCCGGTGCCGACGGGTTGCGGGTGTGGTTGCTGTCGGGGTTGCGGGCCGCCCGCCGGTGGGGCGAGCGGACGGCGGGCGGCCCGGTCGGGTGTGGTCGGGGGTGTGTTCAGGGGGCGAGTATCACCGTCTTGCCGGGCAGTCGTCCGGCGCGGGCGTCGTTGTGGACGGTGGCCAGGTCGGTGGCCGGTCGGTGGGCGGCGATGTGGAGGCGGAGTGTGCCGGCGTCGATCTTGGCGGCCAGTTCGGCGAGTTGGGCTGCGTCGCTGCGGACCCACAGGCTCGCGCTGCGCACCTTCCGGGCGGGGTCCTCGGGTATGGGGCCGGCCGTGCTTGCGGCGACCCCGCCGTCGGCGACGTGGTGTGTCAGGTGCGCGAGTTCCTCCGGGGAGAGGCGCACGTGGTTGATCACGACCTGGAAGGGGCCGCCTGCGGGGGCCGGGTCCGTGGCGAGGTCGAGGGGGGCGAGGACGCGGTGTGCGCCGTAGCCGCGGAGGCGGTCGGCGTGTTGCGGGGCGTCGATCGCGGTGACGTGTGCTCCCGCGTCGACGGCGAGTTGGACGACGAGGCTGCCCACCGCGCCGCCGGCTCCGTTGATCAGGACGCTGTGGCCGGGCTCGAGTTCGGCGAGTTCGAAGGTGGTCTGCCAGGCGGCCAGGCCGGTCAGTGGCAGTGCCGCGGCGTCGACGAGTTCGATCGTGCGGGGTGCGGGGGCCAGGGATTCGGCGGGGGCGAGGACGTATTCGGCGGCGGCGCCTGCGGTGTCGAGGGGCAGCATGGCCATGACGGGGTCGCCGACCTGTGGGCCGGTGACGTCCGGGCCGAGTTCGGCGACGGTGCCCGCGAGGTCGATCCCCGGCACGTACGGGAGAGTGATCGGGATCATCTCGGCCAGGGCGCCGGCGCGGATGTGGTCGTCGACGGGGTTGAACGAGGTGGCGGCCACCCGTACCAGGACCTGTCCGGTGCCGGGGACGGGGCGGTCGACGTTCTCGTGGCGTAGGACCTCGCTGCCGCCGAACTCGTGGAAACGTATTGCCTTCATGGCACTTCCTTCGGGGTGTGCTGATGTCGTCGCCGACGGGTGCGGCGATCGGGCGGGAAGGTGGGTCACGTCGGGGCGATCAGGTCAGCTGTATCGACCGGGTGGAGTTGCCCATCACGATGCGGTCGATGGCGCTCACGGCGCTGCCGGGGTCGTCGGCGGCGCCGACGGTGAGCAGCAGCGGTACGAAGTGGTCGGCCGTCGGGTGGGCGACCGCGGCGCCCGGCGCCTTGTTGCGGTAGTCGGTGAGGGCGTCGGCGTCGCCCCGGGCGAGGGCGTCGACGGCCCATTGGTCGAAGGCCGCGGTGTCGGCGGCGAGTTCCGGCCGACGGAAGACGGCGAAGCTGTGCGTCATGAAGCCCGAGCCGAGAACGAGGATGCCTTCGTCGCGCAGCGGCCGCAGGCGTGCCCCGAGTTGGAGCAGGGCGCCGGGGTCGAGGCTGGGCATCGACAGTTGCACGACCGGGACGTCGGCCGCGGGGTACATGGCCATGAGCGGGATGAACGCGCCGTGGTCGAGGCCGCGGTCGACGAACTCGTGCACCGGCGTCCGGCCGAGCAGGCCGGTGAGCCGTCGAGCCAGATCGCCGGCGTCGGGGGTCGCGTAGGGAAGGGTCTTGTAGCGGGGGTGGAAGCCGCTGAAGTCGTAGTGGAGCGGGGTGCCGGCCGCGGCTCCGGATATCGCGACCGGTGCGCGTTCCCAGTGGGCCGAGACGACGACGATGGCCCGAGGTTTGGGCAGTGACCGGGCCCAATCGAAGAGATCTCCGAGCCACTGCGGATCGTCGAGGGTGAACGGGGCGCCGTGGCTGACGAAGAGGCTGGGCAGGGGCCCGTCGGAGGGGTTCCACTTCAGCTGCTCGCGCGCCTGTGGCAGGACCCGGGCAAGAAGATCGTCGTACGCCGCGGCCGGTGTGCGCGACGGGTGGGGAGAAGTCGGGCCCTCCGGGGAGGCCGTGCTGCTCGTGGGGGTCATCGGAATCAGCTCCTTCACTTGCCCCGGCAAGTATTTTCACTTGCCTGGGCAAGTTCGAAAGTAGCTCATGAAGAGTTGCCTGGGCAAGTGATATCAATTGCCCAGGCAAGCGATGTGGCTTGCTTGGGCAAGTATGATGAGGCTCATGGAAGCTCAGTCGCCCTGGCTCGACGACGATCAGCGGGACCTGTGGCAGGCGCTGCTGACGGTCGTCATCGCCCTCCCGGCGGCCCTGGATCGCCAGTTGCAGCGGGACGCGGGCATCTCCAATTTCGAGTACGGGGTCCTGGCCCGGCTGTCCGCGGCCGGCGAGGCCACGATGCGGCTCGGTGACCTGGCCCGCCTCTGCGACAGCACCCTGCCCCGCCTGTCGAAGGCGATGGACCGCTTCGAGGCCCGCGACTGGGTCGCCCGCCGGCCCGACCCCGGCGACGGCCGCTACACCCTCGCCACCCTGACCGACGCCGGCCGGCAGAAACTCGTCGAGAGCGCACCGGAACACGTCGCCCAGGTGAAACGACTCGTGTTCGATCCGCTCACCGCCGCGCAACGCCGCCACCTCGAGACCGCACTCACCCGCATCGCTGCCACCGTGCGCCGGGAACTCGAAGGGGGCTGAAACACCGCCCTCGGGCGGGTCATCCGACGGCTCTGCGATGCCGGGGACGCGGTGCACGGGGGAGGCGAGGACCTCGTCGGCGGCGCATTCGTGGCCGGCCGCCAGTCGACAACGGCAACGGCGCGGCAAACGGCGCGGCAGCGCCAACGGCAACGGCAACGGCAGCGGCAACCGCAACTTCATGGCGCGGGCGTCTCGCCCGACATTGCTTCTCCGCGGATCAGGACGTTGTGCAGGGGCAATCGGCTGGTTCGTACATCAATACGATGCCCGGGTGACGAGTGACGTGGCGACCGGTCAGCCGACCCGCAAGCAACTACCGCAGGGGGATGCGGAGTTCCCCGACACTCCCAGGGCCGCACGTCCCGAGCCGCGCGGGTGGGCCTGGTCACTGGCTCGATTCGGTACAACGAGACGGTGCACCGGGGCACGGCCGGCTGCGCCGAGCAGGACTGCTACCAGACCGTGCCGGGCATCGGCACGCCGCTGCTGTGGTGGACCGGCCTGATCGCGGTCGGCTACCTGCTCTTCCGCTGGGCCGGCCGCCGGGACTGGCGCGCGGGCGCGATCCTGTGTGCGGACTGGGCGCGGTCTACCTGCCGTGAATGCCATTCCAAGAGCGCACGATCTTCCTGTTCTACGCCGTCGTGTTCGTCCCGTTCCTGTGCCTGGCGGTGACCATGATGCTCGGCGCGCTGCTCGGCCCACCCGGGACCGGCGAACGGCGACGCGCGTGGGGCGCCGCCGGCGTGGTCGCGATCATCGCGCTGATCGCGTGGAACTTCCTGTACTTCCATCCGATCCTCACCGGCGAGACGATCGGTCGAAGCGCGTGGCTGGACCGCATGTGGTTCAGCACCTGGACCTGAGCCGAAGGGTCGCTCGTGCTCGCACGGCCGGCCCGCTGTGTGCCGGCCGGGCGGTGATGTACGCGGCCCCGCCTCCTGTGGCGAACCGAGCGACCGCACGGGTTCGCTCGGTTCGCCACAGCGAGCATCGCCGCCGCCTGGTCGCCGAAGCCTGGTCGCCGAAGCCTGGTCGCCAAAGCGCCCAACGTTTCCGCGTCGGCGTCTCGACGGCTCCGGTGCCCCGATGGCAAGCGTCGGATGTGACCGTGAAATGGCCTGTTCCTAAGCGACCGTGAGTACGATCTTGCCCCGGATGTGCCCTCGGGCGGCGCGTTCGTGCGCTGCTCGCGCGTCCGCGAGCGCAAACGTGCTGTCGATCGCGACGCGGACCGTGCCCGTGTCGAGCAGGCGTCCCAGTTCGGCGAGCTGCGCGCCGTTCGAGCGGACCTGGGTACCTGTGACCGTGACGCCCAGCTTTGCGGTCTCCTCTTCGTCGAACTCGCCGAAGAACACGGGGAACTGGGAGCCGCCGCGCTTGAGTGTGCGCAGGAAGCGCTTGCTGTCGGGGCCGCCGACGGTGTCGAGAACCAGGTCGACGTCGCGTACGAGTTCCTCGGGACGACTCTTGGTGTAGTCGATGAACTCGTCTGCGCCGAGGTCGCTCAGGAACGACTCGTGCGCGCCGGATGCCACCGCGATGACATGGGCCCCCTTCCATTTCGCCAGCTGTAGCGCGAAGTGCCCCACGCCCCCCGCGGCGCCGTTGATGAGCACCCTCACGTCGGCGTCGAGTGGCACCGGACGATGTCTCGCCGCCTGGAAGGGCGACGGGTGATCGTGTCCTAGCTCGATCAGGAACTGCCACGCCGTCAGCCCGGCCATGGGCGTCGCGGCGGCTTGCGTGTGATCGATGCCCGCCGGCTTGAGCGCGAGGTCCGATGCAGGCGCTACCGCGTACTCGGCATATGTGCTGCCATCGAAGCTCGGGAAGCGCAGGAGGCCGAAGACTTCATCGCCGACGGAGAGGCCGTCCACATCCGCGGCGACGGCCTCGACGACGCCCGACAGGTCCGTTCCGGGAATCACGGGCAAGCTGATCTTCGGCCTCGTCTCCGGAGGCAGGTTGGACATCCCGTCGCGCAGGTACCAGTCAGGGGGGTTGATGCCGACCGCGTGCACGCGAACGAGTACCTCGCCCGGCCCCGGCTCGGGAATCGGCACCTCGTCGTAGCGCAGAACTTCAGGGCCGCCGTGCTCGTGGAGCCGGACCGCCCTCATCGTGTGTGTCGGCATCGTTTCTCCTGCCCGCGCTGCGGTATAGGCTCATTCGGATCAGCGATCCAGATAAGTGGACCACTGATCCGAATATATGGACCACTGATCCGGATAGTCAAGAGGGGCAGATGCGGGCCGACGCCAGGAAGAACCGCGACCACCTGCTCGCAGTAGCGGGCACCGCCATCGCCGAGCAGGGCGTCGACGTCTCCCTGCGCGACATCGCACGCAGGGCCGATGTCGGGCTCGCGACACTGCTGCGGCACTTCCCGACGCGCGAGGCGCTGCTCGAGGTCCTGCTCCGCACGAGGTTCGACGAACTGACGGCAAAAGCGGCCGAACTCGAGACGTCGAACTCACCCGAAGACGCTCTCGTTTCGTGGCTGCGCGACTGCGTGGCGTGGGCAACCGAGTATCGGGGCGTGACCGTGCTGATGGCAGCCGCCATCGGGGACACCGAATCCGCGCTCCATGCTTCGTGCGTCACGCTGCGCGCAGCCGGTGCACGACTCCTCACCCGCGCCCAGGCCGCGGGTATGGCACGGAGCGATATCGACGGCGCCGATTTGTTCGCGCTGGTAGCGGCGCTCGCGTGGCTCGGCGATCAACCCCCGCTCGCGCCACGCGCCGACCACCTCTTCGACGTTGTCGCGAGCGCGATTCTGACGAGCACAGGGAGCAGCGATGCCGAGGGGGAACACCGCCCCTCGCGTCCGTAGCTGAAATCGTCTGACACCACGCGCGAAACCGCCGCCCCCGACCGGGCCGCCCCCGACCGGGCCGCCCCCGACCGGGCCGCCCCCGACCGGGCCGCCCCCGACCGGGCCGCCCCCGACCGGGCCGCCCCCGACCGGGCCGGGCTGCGACGGATCCGAGCTCACCGGCCACCGCTTCGTCGTGCTCGATGTGGGGTGGCTTTCCGCGCGGCTGCTCGGTTCGAGTCTCAACCCCGTTTGGTGAGGGGTCCGTTGAGTGGGAGAAGCCGATCCGCGGTGGGTGTCTCCGTCCGTTACCACGATTGCGGCGTGGAGGACGTTCGAAGCCGCGATGACGGGGCCTCCTGTGCGTGGCGCGATCTCTTGCGGCGCTGGAGCGACGAGTGGCTCGACCCGGTGTTGCACGAGCAGGAGCGGGTCGAGCCGTTCCCTGACGAGATCCGCCGAGCCCGGTGGCTGGGGGTGGATGGGGCCGCTCCTCGGGAGGTCGACGCGCTGGAGGACCGCTTGGGCGCCAAACTGCCCGCGAGTTACCGTCGGTGTTCGTCCGTGTCGCCGTCATGAAGCCGGTCGGATCCTCCGCGAGGGGCCTGGAGAGCTGTCTTCGAACCGTCCCGGTGATCGGGCCGGCTGCTCCGACGGGCTGGTCCCGATGATCGGCTGCCTGAGAGAACCACAGGATGGCCCCGTTCGGGCACCGGCGACACACGCGATCGGTGGTGCGCGTCGAGGGCATCGGGCGGCCGAGGGCCAAGACCGCGTTGTCGTTCGGAAAGGCGCTGGTCAATGCTGTGGATGTGCCGCCATGATGGGCTCATTCCGGTACACGACACGAGGAGATTGCGATGGCCGTGCCCGAACTCAGTCCCGATCAGCGCCGGGCCGCGCTGGAGGCGGCCACCGCCGCCCGCAGGGAACGAGCCGAGGTGAAGGAGGCGCTCAAGCGCGGCCGCGTGTCGCTGCGCGAGGTGTTGGCCACCGACTCACCGGCCGTTCGCAAGATGCCGGTCCGCGCGCTGCTCGAATCGCTCCCCGACATCGGGAAGGTACGCGCCGACCGACTCCTCGCCGAACTGCAGATCTCCGAGAGCCGCCGGGTCCGCGGCCTCGGGGCCCAGCAGCGCGACCGACTCCTGGAACGCCTCGCGCCCCAGGGCTGAGCGACGCAGCCCCGCCGCGTGGTCCCACCGCAGACGTCGACGCTGTGGACTTCGTTCGGTTCCGGCCTAGACCACGCTGCTGCGGAAGCCGCGGCCGGCGCCGCGTAGACGTTGAATCTCCAACATGCTCAAAGCACTCACGCCGCCGACGGCCGCGATCGAGACGACGTCCTGGACGGCTTCGGGGGTCGCGATGATGCCGTCCGAGACACGCCCCGCCACGACTGCCGCGATCATCATGAACGGGGCTGCCAGCGGGGGCAGGATCGGATGCGCGTTGCCCGCGTTGAACACCGAGCCGACCGCGAATACCGGCACCGTCAAGGCGAATCCGACCGTCGGCGGCACGAGGATCATGATCACCGGGATCCGGAGCGGGCTGTTTCCGCCCAGGTCCGCCACCACCTGCGTCCAGGCGAGCAACACGCCGGCGGCGGCCAGGACCAGAGCGGGCACCGTGGCCACCGGGCCGATCCCCTCGTTGCTCCACACCAGCCGACGCGCACGATTCCACCGTTCGCCGGGCCGGGCCAGGGACACGATCACGACGCCGAGCAGCGGCACGAGCGATGCGGCGACCAGTGCCATCGCCGCGTACTTGTTCGCCACGAGCATCAGGAACTCGCGCGCCCCGTGCGGCTCGAAGCCATAGCGCCAGGCCAGGAACAGGGTCGTTGCGGTGGTGACCACCGAGCGGACCACGCCGTACCAGGTCCACCGCGACCAACGCGCCTTCACCGCCAAGGACATGCCCACGAACGCGAACACCCAGGCGAACACGACCTGCGCGAGTCCCCACCCGAACTCCAACGACCACGCGGGCACCGTGAATCCGCCTCCCGGAGCCAAAGGACGACCGGATCGAACCCGGCCCGAGCAATCGGAACTCAGGAACCCTAACAGCGCCTCGAGTGTCCGGACTCAGCCCCCGGCCCTCGGACATGGAGGTCCGCCGACCGAAGTGCCGCGGCGGGCGAGCCGGGACGAGGAGGCACCCCACATGTCGCTCGGCCGTTTCCGGCGCGGCCTGCCCCGGTGGGGTCGACGCCCTCGACCTCCGGCGACAGCGCGCGCGTTGAGGTGTCGGCCGTATCCCGGACCGGCGCGCGGACCGCGGCGTGTGCCGGGCCGCGCGTCGGCCGCCTCGTCATGCGGCCGGGCAGCGTGCAACCGGTCAGCGTGCGGGGAGCGCCCGTCGGAAGGTCGCGGTGAGCCAGGCCGGCACCGTGATCGCGGTGCCGACGACGACCGCGTGGGCGCCCGCCGTGATCGCGGCGGCCGCGTCGACGGGGCGGTGGTAGCGGCCCTCGGCGATCACCGGGACGGACACCCGGGCGGCCACGGCCTCCACCAGGGCCAGGTCCGGGCCCTCGGTGCGCGCACGGTGGGGGGTGTAGCCCGCCAGTGTGGTCGCCACCGCGTCCGCGCCGGCGTGCTCCGCGGCTTGGGCCTCCGCCTCGGTGGCCACGTCCGCCAAGACGAGCGCGCCGACTTCGTGGACGGCGCGCACCGCATCGGCGAACGTGCCGCCGTCCGGGCGGGCCCGGTCGGTGCCGTCGATCGCGACGATGTGCGCGCCCGCCGCGACGACCGCTCTCGCGTGTGCCGTGGTCGGCGTGATGTACACGCCCTCGGTGCCGTCCTTCCACAGCCCGATCACGGGCACGTCGACGGCCGCGCACACCGCCGCGACGTCCGGGACGCCACCGATGCCGCCGCAGCGGATCGCCGCCGCGCCGCCTTCCACCCCGGCGCGGGCGATGGCCGCCATGATCGCCGGATCGCGCAGTGGGTCGTCCGGCCGGTGGACCTGGACCGAGACGATCAGGCCGCCGCGCAGCCGTTCGAGGATGTGATGCACTGTCAAGTCCGTTCCGATTTCTTGCTGTTCAGGGGAAATGCCAGGTCTTCGGGCAACAGTGCGGCGCCGATCAGCGGTGCGTCCAGACCCAGCGTCGCGGTCCGCACGGGAAGTTCGCGCAGCGGTGGCAGCACCTCGGCGCGCAGCGCGTCGGTGAGCGGCCCGATGAAGTCATCGCCGATCCCGGTCACGCCGCCGCCCAGGACCAACAGGTCCGGATCCAGGACGCAGACGAGTCCGGCGAGGGTGCGGCCCAGTACGGCGGCGGCGTGCCCGATCACCTCCCGCGCCCGTGCCTCGCCCGCGGCCGCGCGGCGCGCGATCTCGCGCAGCTCCGGCCCGGGCCCGGTGGAGTGGCCGCGATAGGCGGCCTCGATGGCCGGCCCCGAGGCGACCGCCTCCACGTGTGCGATCCGCCCGCAGGCGCAGCGCCGAGTGCTCGCCGGGCCGGCCACGCTCAGGTGGCCCACCTCACCGGCCGCTCCGCGCGCGCCGCGTACGACGCGGCCGTCGAGGGCGAGGGCGCCGCCGACGCCGGTGCCGACCGACACGTACAGGATGGCGGCGTGACCGGCCGCCGCGCCGCGGCGGAGCTCGCCCAGGGCGGCCACGTTGACGTCGTTGTCGACCAACGCCGGAAGGCCCGTCGCGGCCTGGACCCCGGTCGCGATCGCGGTGCCCGCCCAGCCGGGGAGCAGGTCGGTCGCGGAGCGGACGATCCCGGTCCGCACGTCCACGGTGCCCGGTGCGCCGATGCCCACGAAGGTTGTCCCCGGGGCGAGTTCGCGCACGAGGTCGAGTACCGACGCGAGCACGCGGTCGGCTCCCGAGGTGGCCGGCGTCGCGCGCACACGTCGGTCGGTCACGGTCCCGTCGCGTTCGACCCGGGCGGCGGCGATCTTGGTGCCGCCGATGTCGACCCCGACTCGGGGCCATCCGGGCACGGTCATGCCGCGAGCAGACCGGCCCGGACCAGATGCCCGCGTACGACGGCGATCTCCGCCGTGTTCAGCGGGATCTGCGGGGCCGCGGTCACGGGGCAGTCGATGACCCCGAGCGCGTGCAGGGCTGCCTTGAACGCGCCCAGCGCCGACGAACCTCGGCCCATGCGGTCCGGTGAGCCGGCGTCGACCAGGCCGAACAGGGCGATCAGGCGCTCCTGTTCGGCTTGCGCGGCGTCCCAGTCGCCGGCCGCGGCGAGGTCTCGCAGTCGGGTGTATCCGTGCGGGTCGACGTTGCCCAGGCCCGGGACCACGCCGTGCGCGCCCATACGAAACGCGGTGTCGACGGTCAGTTCGGAGCCGGTGAGCAGGGTGAAGCCCGAGACGTCGGCGGTCTCCAGGAGCAGCCTGCGGAAGCCGCCCTCGTCGCCGCTCGAGTCCTTGACCGCCTGGATGACGCCGTCGCGGGCCAACGTCGCCAGGTGCGTGGTGCCGAGCTTGCTGTGGACCGACACCGGCAGGTCGTAGGCGATCACCGGAAGGTCGGTGACGGCACGCAACATGCGAAAGTGCGCGTCGATCTCGGCCGAGTGGGTGCGGGTGTAGAAGGGTGCGGTGGCGACGACGCCGTCCGCGCCGAGCTTCTCGGCGACCCGCACGTGGTCGGCCACTCGGAGCGTGGCGGTGTCGATCACGCCGGTCACCACGGGGACGCGGCCGGCGACGGTGCCCACGGCGACCTCCAGGACGCGGGCACGGTGGGCGTCGGGCAGGAAGGCGACCTCGCTGGTGGAGCCGAGGACGAACAGGCCGTCCACGCCGGCGTCGAGCAGATGGGCGATCAGCCGCTCCAACGAGGTGGTGTCGACTTCGAGTTCGGCGGTGAGGGGCGTGCAGACGGGGGGTACGACGCCGCGAAGTGCGGTCGGCGACGGGGTCATGCGGTCAGAGCTCCTGGAGGTGCGGAGTGGGCGCGGGGGATTTCGGGCATGGCGGGGCCGCGAGGGACGCGGGTCCGACGCGAGATTCCACGACGAGCGCGGGATCGGGGGAGCGAGTGGGTCACATGGGGTGGTGGCAGCGGAAGAGGTGTCCGGTCCGGTCCTCGCGCGGCTCGGGCAGTGAGCGCGCGCACGTGTCGGACACCTTCCAACACCTGGTCCGGAACGGGCATCCGCTCGGCGGGTCGACCGCCGAGGGCAGCGGCCCGGTCAGCGGGACGCGTCGCGTCTCGGTGAGCAGGCTGGGCGTCGCGGAGAACAGGGCGACGGTGTAGGGATGGCGCGGCGCGCCGGCGACGTGCTTCGCGGGGCCCTCCTCGACCACGTGACCCAGGTACATGACGGCGATCCGGTCGGCGAGGTAGCGCACGGTCTGGATGTCGTGCGAGATGAAGACCAGACCCAGGCCGAGGCGGTCCTTGAGGTCGCGCAGCAGGTTGAGGATCTGTGCCCGTACCGACACGTCCAGCGCGGAGGTGGGCTCGTCGGCGACGATCACCTCCGGTTCCAGGACGAGAGCACGGGCGATGGCCACTCGCTGACGTTGGCCGCCGGAGAGTTGTCCCGGCAGCACGTCGGCGGCACTGGGCGGCAGGCCCACCAGGTCCATCACCTCGGCGACCCGGGCCTCGCGTTGTGCCCGGGTGCCGCGCCCGTGCACGTCCAGTGGGTCGCGGAGCACTCGGCGTACGCTCAGTCGTCGGTTCAGGGCGGTGGAGGCGTCCTGGAAGACCATGCCGATGGCGCTGCCGAATTCGGATGCGCGGCGTCGGGCGGGCAGCTCCCACAGGTCCCGGTCGTGGAAGCGCACGCTGCCGGTGGTCGGTTTCTGGAGGCCGACCAGGACCCGGGCGAGGGTGGACTTGCCGCAGCCGGACTCGCCGACGATGCCGAGGACTTCGCCGCGGCGCACCTGGATGTCGGCGCCGGCGAGGGCGTGCAGGTGTGCCGGGGTGAACAGTCTGCCGCTGTTCACGCGGTGGATTACGGCCACGTCGTGGGCGGAGAGCACGATCGGCGCGGGTGGGGCGGATCCGCTCGCGGGGGTGGGGACGAGTGTCGTGTCGCTCATCGGGCGGCTCCGGTCAGCGGCGTGGCGGGGTGGTGGCAGGCCGCGGCGTGTTCGTGGACGGCGCCGGTGAGCGCCGGGCGGGTGTCGTGGCACAGGTCGCTCGCCGCCGGGCAGCGGTCGGCGAAGCGGCAGCCCGGGCCGAACTCGGCCGGGGGCGGGACCACGCCCGGGATCTGGTGCAGGCGTTCCTCGCCGGCTTCCAGGGACAACACCGAGCCGAGCAGGCCGCGCGCGTAGTGGTGTTCGGGTGCGCGCAGCAGTTCCCCGGTGCGGCCGGTCTCCACGACGTGTCCGCCGTACATGACGACGATGCGGTCCGCGAGGGAGGACACCAGGGCCAGGTCGTGCGAGACCAGCACCAGGGCGAAGCCCAGTTCGTCGCGCAGGCGCACGAGCAGGTCCACGATCTGGGCCTGCACGGTGACGTCGAGCGCGGTGGTGGGCTCGTCCGCGAGGATCAGGCGCGGGTCGCGGGACAGCGCCATCGCGATCAGCACGCGTTGGCGTTGGCCTCCGGAGAGCTGGTGGGGGTGGCTGCGCAGGACGCGTGCGGCGTCGAGGCCGACCAGTTCCAGGAGTTGGGCGGGCGTACGGGTGCCGCCCCGGCGGGTGAGCTGGGTGAGTTGGGTGCGGATGGTCAGCGCGGGGTTGAGCGAGCTGAGGGCGTCCTGGTAGACCATCGCGATCTCGTGGCCCAGGAGCGGGCGGCGTCGGCGCGGTGACATCGTGGACAGGTCGTGGCCGGCGAAGCGGATCTCGCCGCCGGATTCGGCGCCCTTGGGCAGCAGGCCCATCACGGCCAGGCTGGTCAGGCTCTTGCCGCAGCCGCTCTCGCCGACCAGGCCCACGGTCTCGCCGGGGCGTACGTCGAAGTCGACGCCGTCGACGATCCGTACGCCGCCGTGTCGGTCGGGGAAGCGCACCGACAGCCCGCGTACCGACAGCAGGGGTTCCGCGTCGGGGATGGTGCGGGCCGGCCGGTGTGCGGCGGCCTCGGCCAGGCGCGCGTCGAGATCGGCGCGGGCGCGCGGGTCGAGGGGTTCGATCCGGGCGGTCCGGCGCTCGGCGTCGACGGGGTCGGAACCGGCCGGGCCGGAGGGTGCGGCCCACGCGTCGGAGATGCCCTCGGCGAGCACGTTGAGCGCCAGCACGGTCAGCAGGATCAGCAGGCCGGGGAAGAACGTGGCCCACCAGCCGCCGGTGAGCACCAGGGTGCGGCCGTAGGCGATCACCGAACCCCACGAGGGGTCCGGGTCGGGCACGCCCGCGCCGATGAACGACAGGCTGGCCTCGAAGACGATGGCGTCGGCGACCAGGACGGTGGCGAAGACCAGGATCGGTGCCGCGCAGTTGACCGCGACGTGGCGGATCAGGATGTGCGGGCGACGGGCGCCGATCACGCGCTCGGCCGCGACGTAGTCCTCGCCGTACTGGGCGAGCACGTTGGCGCGCACCACCCGGGCCAGTGAGGGTGTGTAGAGGAAGGCGATCGAGCACACGAGCACGGTCAGCGAGCTGCCGAAGACCGCGACGAACACGGCGGCCAGGGCCACGTTGGGGAAGGCCATCACCACGTCGAGCACGCGCATGGCGCCTTCGTCGACGAACCGTCGCGAGGTCGCGGCGAGTGCGCCGATCAGGCCGCCGAGGACCAGGGCCAGTGCGGTTGCGCCCAGTCCGATGGCCAGTGACCAGCGGGCGCCGACCAGCAGTCGGGAGAAGACGTCGCGGCCGGCTCGGTCCGTTCCGAACCAGTGCTCGCCCGACGGGCCCTGCGCCGGGGTGCCGGTGGCGAGCGGGTCGTGCGGGGCGATCCACGGTGCGAGCAGTGCCACCAGGCACAGCAGGACGAGCGCGATCGAGCAGATACGCGCGGGCAGCGGCAGGCGGCGCAGCCGGCGTAGGCGGATCCCGGGGCCGGTGAGTCGGGCGACCAGCTCCTGACGCATCATCAGGCCTCCCTGGTACGAGGGTTGGCGAACAGACAGGCGAGGTCGACGGTCAGGTTGACCAGGACGAAGACGACGGCGATCACGAGCACGGTGCCCTGCACCACGGCCACGTCGCCGGAGGTGACGCCGTTGAGGATGAGCGTGCCCAGGCCGGGGAGGCCGAAGATGGTCTCGATCACGACGGCGCCGCCCAACGCGTAGCCGGCGCGCAGTCCGAGCACGGTCAGCGGGGTGACCAAGGCGTTGCGCAGGACGTTGCGGCCGACGATCACCAGCGGGGGAAGGCCGTTGCCGGCGGCGGTGCGTACGTAGTCGCGATCGAGTTCCTCGACCATCGAGGTGCGCACGATCCGGGTCAGCGACGCGCCGACCGGGATCGCGATCGCGACGGCGGGCAGGAACAGGCTCTGGAACCAGGCCCCGACGCCGTCGACGGGGTTGACGTAGCCGCCGGTGGGAAACCAGCCGAGCCGCAGCGCGAACTGTTGGATGAGCAGGATACCGAGCCAGAACGAGGGTGTGGCCACGCCGGCCATGGACAACACCCGGATCACCTGGTCGGGCCAACGGTCGCGGTACAGCGCCGCGACCACACCCAGGAGCAGCGCGCCCACCGACGCGAACAACATGCCCAGGAAGGTCAATTGCAGGGTCAGCGGCAGCGCGGTGAAGATCGCGTCGGCGACCGGCTTGCTCGGCGGCGAGGTTACGCCCAGGTCGCCGTGCAGGAGATCGCCGAGGAAGGCGAAGTAGCGGACCACGAGTGGGTCGTCGAGCCCGTGCTCGGCGGCGTACGCGGCGCGTGCCGCGTCGGAGGAGCCCTCGCCCAGCGCGTTGTACGCGGGGTCGGTGGGCGAGAACCGCAGGACCACGAAGACGAACAGCGTGATCCCCAGGAGCAGGGGTGGAAGGGTGAGCAGCCGTCTGCCGGCCAGGCGCAGGATCGTGGTCATGGGGCTCTCGATGGGCTGGGAGGGTGGCCGCCCGTTCGGGCGGCCACGGTCGGCTCGGGGAGGCGGCACGGCATCGCGGGGCCGCGACGCGGACCGGGCGCTACGCGGGGGCGCTGTCCAGGAAGGACAGGCCGGTCGTGGGCAGCGGCCGGAATCCGGTCAGGGCCTTGTCGTTCCAGGCGGTGGCGAGTTTGCGGTGGAAGACCGGGTAGAGCGGGACCTGCACGGATGCCAGGTCGATCGCCTGCCCCCACAGTTCCTTGCGCTTGACCGTGTCGGACTCCGCGGCGGCGGCGTCCAGGAGGGTCCTGGCCTGCCGGCCCTCGGGGGTCTGGGACCACATGTGGCGTTTGTCGGCCCACAGGCCCACGTACCACCAGCGCATCAGCAGGTCGACGTCGTTGCCGAATACCGAGGGGTCGCCGGGCGCGGCCATGACCTGGTACTCGCCGTTGTCGATCTTGTTCTTGTACTGACCGCCGGACTGGCCGATGTCGAGTGTGGTGCGCACGCCGATTCCGTCCCAGCTCTCCTTGATCAGCGGCGCGACGTCCTTGACCCACGCGGTGTCGGTGAGCACGAGCGTGACGTCGAGTCCGCTCACGCCCGCCTCGGCGAGCAACCTCTTGGCCCGGTCCGGGTCGTAGCCGTAGACGCCGGCCGCGCGCCGGTAGTCGGGATGGCTCTCCTGGAGGAAGCTGCTCGCGGGGGTGGCGTTGCCGAGCAGCCCGGTGGCGATCATCTTGTCCTTGTCCAGCCCCCAATGCAGGGCCTGGCGCACCCGCACGTCGTCGAACGGCTTGCGGCGGAGGTTGAACATCAGGAACAGCAGCCCGAAGCTCTGCACCGAGTCGGCTCGGTGGGCCTTCTTGACCTGGGCGTAGTTGATGTACGGAACGTCCTCGATCACCCGCACCCGGTTCGAGTCGAGGGCGGTCACCCGAGCCGAGGCGTCGGCGAGCAGCAGCCAGTTCATCCCGGCGGCTCGCGCGGGTTTGGGTCCGTTGTACGCGGTGTGCTCGGCGAAGACGATCCGGTCGTCCTTGGTGGCCGAGACCATGCGGTACGGGCCCGATCCCACCGGCAGCGCGTCGAAGCGCTGCCGGTCGGCGAGCACGGCGGCCCTGGGCACGATCTTGACGACCGATATGCGCTCGCCGAACAGGGCGAACGCGAAGGAGAGCCGGAACTCGACGGTGTTCGCGTCGACCGCCCGCACCTCCCGAAGGAACGGCAGGAACTGACTGATCAGCGAGTTGTTCGCCGGGTCCAGGATCCGGGTGAAGCTGAACACGACGTCGTCGGCGGTCACCGGGGAGCTGTCGTGGAAGGTCGCCCCCTGACGCAGCGTGACCTGCCAGGTGGTCGCGTCGATCTGACGCGGCATCGCGGCGGCCAGCGCGGCGTAGGGGCTGCGGGTGACCGGGTCGAGGTCGACCAGGCCCTCGAAGACGTGCAGGTTGGCGGCTACCGGCAGCGCGCCGGAGGCGGTCATCGGGTCGAAGCCGGTGCTCAGGGTGTACGAGAGCCCGGCGTCGATGGTCCCCTTGCCGCCTCCCTTGCCGCCGCCCTTGTCGGCGTTGCCGGTGTTGGTCGACGCGGGGCCGCACGCGGCGAGGGTGCCGGCCAGGGCGGTCGCGGCTCCCAGGGCTCCGGAGAGCCTGAGGAACTGCCGGCGGTCCAGGGCCCGGGCGGGTGAGCGGGACTCGGCCACGACGCCTCCTGTTCGTGTCTGATGTGCCGGGTTTCTCCGTCGGTTCGCGAGAAACGCGGGAACAACCGTAGGACAATGGGACAGCCGACGTGGGATGAGGGACGTCCTACGTCTAGGCTGGGGGTGACAGTAGGAGGTCATCCGCGACGCGGTCAAGGGTTCGTCCCGATCACTCGCGGTGACGGCGCCGGGCGGCACGCGGCCGTCTGGCGGTGGATACGGTGACTTCCGCAACGGCGGACCCGGCGATGGGGGACACGATGACGGTGCGCGGCAAGCGCAAGAACGGCGTACAGGAGCAGATCAAGGAACTCATCCTGGAGCGCGGGCTGGGCGCGGGGGACTCCATGCCCACCGAGACCGAGCTGATGGAACTTCTGGGGATCAGCCGAAACTCCGTGCGCGAGGCGCTCAAGGCCCTCCAGGCGGTCGGCATCGTGGAGATCCGGCACGGCTTCGGCACCTACGTCGGACGCATGTCGCTCGGCGCCCTCGTCGACGAGTTGTCCTTCCACGGCCGCCTGGCGCCGACGGGAGACAGCCGCAGCATCACCGAGCTGATCGAGGTGCGCCAGGCCCTCGAGTCCGGTCTGATCGGACAGGTCGTCGAGATCGCCGACGCCGGCGACCTCGCGGACCTGCGCGCGGTCGCCGAACGCATGGCCCGGGAGGCGGAGGCGGGCGAGGTCTCCCCCCTGACGGACCGGCAGTTCCACGAGACGCTGTACCGACCGCTCGGCAACGACCTGATGCTGCGTCTGCTCGCCGCGTTCTGGGACGCCTACGACCGGCTCGCCGCCGACCTGCCGCCGATCGGCGAGTCGGCGTCCGACGTCGCGGCCCAGCACCGCGAGGTGTACGAGGCGGTCGCGTCTCGCGACGCCGAGCGAGCGCGCCGGGCGGTCACGGTGCACTTCACCGGCATCCGCAACCGCGCACCCGGTGGAGGCCCCACGATCCCGTGACGCGTGGCCCGCGGACCTCCTCGCGTCCGACGAGGGCCGCGCCGGGACCGCCGCGCCCGCGCGGCTCGCTCCCCCTCCCGCGAGAAGGCGTTTCGGGACCCTGACGTCCCCGTACGTCGAGGATATTCGCGGCATCGGCCGCTACGACGTGGCTGTGGCCCACGCCCACGGTGTGCGGCCGGGGCGGCCGATCCGAAGAAAATCACCCTGGCGGGCGGTCGGCTTCAGGTGTGCGGAGCGGCGGCGACGGAACGCCGGGATGGGGCAGGGGAGCGGTGAACTGCGCTGTGTGGAACCGGAATTCGACGGATTGCGGGGTGACGATCAAGGGTACGAGCGGCCCGCTCCTACCGCCCGACCTGCGGTCCGCTTCCGGGTCATCCGAGATTCATCAGGCAAACCCCTTGTTGTCCGATTAATGTGTGAATATCATGGAATCAGCCTACGGGGCGAGCGAGGGAGCTTGACCGACGGCTTTGGAGCAAGGAGCACTGCTCGGGCCAAGGTCGCAGGGCCAGGCTGAGAGGCCGGAAGGTCGAAAGGACCGGAAGGCGACCCCTAGCACCTGATCCGGACAATGCCGGCGCAGGGAGCCCACCTCGTAGGTTTTTATCCGCGCACCCCGCATCTCCGCGCACCCCGCATCGCGATTCCGATCCGCGCTCGCGCTCGCGCTTGGCCTCGGCCGGGGCGGGCGCTTTGTCGTGACCCGCTCTGGTCGCGAGCCTGAGGCGAGAGCAGTCGCCGGCGCTGCGGGAAGCCGGGGGCGGGTGGCCGAGAATCGGCAGCCACCTCACCCACCGGCTACGCGTCGACGGTGGGATATCTGCCGAGCGGTTCGTGGACCGGCTCGTCGGAAGCGCGCTCAGTTGGTGGGCAACACCCGTGCCCAGGTGCGGAGTTCGTCCAGGTGGCCGTCCACCACCAGGTTCGACTCCGCCAATATCGCCTCGAACTCAGCGTCTGTCAGCGGGCGGCAGCGGAACTCGTGTACCCAGTGAGCGTCCTGGAATTCGTATTCGATGCGCACCGCGCGCACCCCGTCTCCGATCGGCTCGGAGCTGAGGATGTTCACGGAACCGTCGGGGTGTTGGCTGATCCGGGGCAACTGGTCGTGCCAGCCGATTCCTTCGCGCTGGATCAGCACCACCCCGTCGTCGGCGACGTGTGCCCGACAGGCGTCGAGCATCGCCCGGCGGAATTCGGGCTCGACCGTGTGCACCAGATAGGACGCCAACAACACCACGTCGAAGCGCTCCTCGAGCCGCAGGTCCTCGATCGTGGACAGTACGGTCTTTGCCCCGCGCACCCGATCGAGCATCTCCGGCGACTCGTCCACCGCCGTGACCTCCCACCCGCGCTCGACCAAGGCATGGGTCACCCGCCCGGCCCCACAACCGAGTTCGAGCAGAGTGCGTGCCCCTTCACGGGCGCCGAGCGCGATCATCTCCGGCTCCTCACGCGCCGGCAGGCGGTCGTACATGTCCACGGCGCACCCATCCGGCGTGAACGCCCCTGGCCCCTCGCCGCGATACCCCTCACGAAAACGCGCCATGACCGATCCCCTCCCCCGAACGACCCACGGTCGCTCACGAAACGGACAGCAACGCGCCCACCCAAACCGCAACGGCCCGGAGCTGTCAACGGTTTCGACACCGGGCCGGCCGATTGCGGGCATGCCGACGGGGGTGTCCGTGCCCGACCCGGGCGGTGGTGATCGGCCCCGACCCGGCGCGGCTGTGTATCGCGGGCAGGACCGGGGTGCTCGATCGACGTTCCCGCGCCGGAACCGCGCAGCCCTGACGGTGACACGGCGCATGATCCCCGGACGGCGGGGGAGCGGGTGATCCGGACCTCGGAGTACCGGGAACCGTCGGTCGGATGGGCTGACGGATCACGCCTTCCGGCTCGCCGGCCCCGGTTCGGGGATGCGTCCGCAGAGCAGGTTTCCGGGCTCGGTGGGGTCGTCGCTCATCCAGAACTGGGACCACAGTCGGGCGAATTCCGGCCGGCTCAGGTAGCCGTCGCCGTCGAGGTCGAGCAGGTCGAAGACCGCGTCCGTGTCGACGCTGCGGCCGTGCCAGGTCTCGACGAGTCGGCGGTGTTCGGTGCGAGAGATCCGGCCGTCCCGGTTCTCGTCGATGGCGTCGAAGATGGTCCGGGCGGTGGCCGTGACGGCCTCCGGCATGGAGTGCAGCCGGTCCATGAGGGCGTGGACCTCGTAAACGTCGACCCTGCCGTCGTTGTCGGTGTCGGCCGCCGACAGCTCGTCCCACCAGCCCATGAGGAGCGCCTCGACGCGGGCGCGCAGTTCCGTCCCGGGCTCCACGCCCGGCAGCCGGCCCCAGCGGTCCACCAGGGCCTCGAAGTCGTCCCGTTGCAGGTAGCCGTCCCCGTCGACATCGAACGCGACGAACATTTCCTGGATCTTGCGCTGCTGGAACACGCTGGCCATGGACGGCTCCCTCTGGACGACGGACCGATGAGTGCATCTCCACGACCTGAGGCAAGCCAACCTGAGGCAACCAGCCGGCAACCATAGGCGGCATGTGCAACCTTCGGCCATGGTGAGTGGATTGCCTGTCTAGCGGCAATCTCTCCGACGCTGCGACGCTCCTGAAGAAAGATCACTCCTACGAGTGAATCGTGGGGCGCGGGAGACCATCACACGCCCTGCCATCCAGGCACCGACCTCCCCGCCGCGGGCGCTCGCCGACTCTGCCGGACCGTGCCGTTCGTGTCGTGTCGGGCAGGTTCGACCGAGTCGTGGTGCCAAGATTCCCGGACACGGCTCTCACCGTCGCGGCATGGCCTGGCATGCTCGGCGGTATGAAGATCGCTGCCGCGCAGCTCACGTGTGTTCCCGCGGACATCCCCGCCAACGTTCGACAGCTTGTGGCTCTCGCCGAGCAGGCGCGCGCACGGGGCGCCGAACTCGTCGTGTTTCCCGAACTCGCGCTGACCGGGTACGAACTCGGATCCCTGGCCGAGGATCCCGGCCTGTGGGTGAGTGCGGACGATCCGCGACTGGATCCGATCCGGGCGGCGGGGATCGCCACCGTCGTCAACTGCGCCGTGACCACGGGCGGATCGCTGCCCGCCATCGGGACACTGGTCTATGACGCCGACGGTGAACCGGTGACCACATACCGGAAGCAGTACCTCTACGAGGAGGAGCGGGGCGTCTTCGCGGCCGGCGATCGGGACGGGCGCTTCGAGCTGGGTGGCCTGCGTTTCGCGCTGGCCACGTGTTACGACAACCACTTCCCCGAGCTGACCGCCCGCGGCGCCGCCGACGGCTGCCAAGTGCACCTCGCCAGCTCGCTGTACGGCACGGGCAAGGGGATCGCGGAGCGGGCGGCCGTCTACCCGGGAATCGCCGAGGACACCGGCCTGTACGTCGTGATGGCCAACCACGTCGGCCCGTCGGGACCGTGGACCGGCTGCGGCGGCGCAGCCCTGTGGGCCCCGGGCGGCGCGCTCCTCGCGGAGGCCGACGACCGCACGGTCACGGTGGTCGTCGCCGAGGTCGGCCGGCTCCGATCACCGGCCGACGCCGACGGGATCTCCGGCTGACCCGAAAAATCGCCCGAATGCGCGCGTGGGAATCGCGCGATCTTCGACAGGTGGGGCGAAGTCTCGGCGGGTGTCACGCAGGCACGGCATGATCGGTTCGGGTTTCCGGCACGCCCGCGCCGGTCCGCTGAATGCCCGAGGAGCACTCTTGTCCGCGTATGACCGAGAAATAGCGCAGACCCGTGCGGTGCTGCTGCGCATGTTCGACGAGTTCGACACCGAATTGGCCGCGGTCGAAGCGCGAGTGGTCGATTGCGGTTCGCCTTCCCAGGCTGTGGCTCGTACCGCGGACGCCGCGCGCATTCGGGACGCGTTGCGTGCCGCACCCGACCCGACCGACCTCTTCCTGGACGCATCGCCGGTCGGCTGGTTCACCGCTCAACTCGCCCAGGCCCGCGTGTGCCTGCCCGCAGGACCGGGAGAAGGCTTCGGCCCGGACGCCACGGGCCTGTACACGGCGCCGTGTCTGTTCGATCCACACCACGGGCCGGCGAAGGTCGGTGCGTTGTGGCAGCCGTCGCCGGAACTGCTGCCCCGGCCGGTTCTGTGCTGCGCCGAGGACGCAGCGCGCCTGGCCGACGGCAAGGCGCCGCGGGCACGGCTGTTCGCGACGCTGAAAGGCCCTCGGCCGCTCTGGGAGTGTGACGACCGTATCCAGGTGTGGTGGCTGCTGGGTCACTTCACGCTTGCGGGCTGGGACCGGCTCGCGGCTGTGTTCGCCCATACCGCTCTGGCCTCGTCGCTGAACTACGTGATGACCCACTCGGGCGCCACCGGTACGAAATGAGTCCCCCACGCCGCCTGCCCGGCGCCCCGTTGGTCGGCAGGTGAGGCAGTGCGCCTCGGTGATCCGGGGCCGGGTGATGCGGACGGCCCCGACCCCGACCGCCTCGGCCCGGCTTTCCTCCCGAGCGGGTGAGGAAGGACCGAAGGGTCGAACCGGGGGGATGGGCCCGGGGATCGACCGCACGAGGAATCGCCCCGCACTCACCGGGGTTCCGGCGTGCGGGGCGCCGGCGTGTCCCTGTGGGAGGGGCCGTTCGCCGGCAACACGTCCTTGCTGATCAGTCGGGATCCCGAGAAGCAGAGCCGGTACACATCCACCTGCTCCAGGAGGTTGCCGTTGGATCGGTAGAACTCGCAGACGGCACCGGCGGGTCGAGGCAGCGTCCGCATCTCGTCCGGCACGAAGGGGAACTGTCGCAACGGCAGCGAGTTTGCCAATTCGGCGCGCTCGCCGCCCACGCGCAGCGCCGCGTAGTCCGCGGGGGCAAGGACGCATCCCGACAGTCGAAGCGCCAGATACGCGGCCGACGCGACCATCACGAGCCCTACCCCCGCCGGTAGCGCGAACGCGGCGGCGAAGCGGAATCGGGCGCTGCGCCGGGCGGCCGCGAGTTCACGCACCGAGTCCGAACCGGCCTTCACCGAGGGCCGATCGGTGGTCTCGGCCCGTTCGGACCGTACCCGATCCGGGAAGCCGGCGACGACCTCGAAGCCGCCGTCACGGGGAGCGGCACGGAGTGTTCCACCGATCAGCAGCACCCGCTCCCGCAGCCCGATCAGCCCCCGGTTGCCCGAACCGGGGGGCACGACCGTGCCGTACGTCGGGCCCGCCGACGAGGCTGCGGGCGGCGCGGAGTTGGTCACCCGTACGGTGGTGCGCTCGTTCCGATGGGTGATGCGTATCCGGACCTTACTGCCCCTTGCGTGCTTGATGGTGTTGGTCAACGACTCCTGCACCACGCGGTACACCGCGTGCTCGACCAGCGGCGAGAGCGCCGGGGCCGAGCCGTTCCGGCGCAGGTCCACCGCGACACCGGACTCACCGACCCGGGCGACGAGTTCTTCCACCTCTGGCGGCGGGCGGCGCGTACCTCTCACCGAGGGTCGCGGCCCGGGTCGTCGCGCGCCTGCGGTCCGACGCGCCGGCGAGTGAAACGCGGCCCCGGCATCGGATGGACCGACTCACCGATCGCGAGCACGAGGTTCTGGCCCTGCTCGGCACCGGGCTGTCCAACGCGGAGATCGGCGTCCACCTGTGCCTGGTCGAAGGTACGGTGAAGGCGCATGTCAGCTCGATCCTCGGCAAGATCGGCGCACGCAATCGGGTCGAAGCCGCGATAGCCGCGCACGAGGCGGGCCTGACCGAACCCGGTCGGCGACCCACGGACGGCATCGAGCAGGGCGGAACGGGCACCCTGGCCGGCGAAGACGACGGCCGCCTGCTGCCGCCAAAGCGGCACCGTGGTCTCGGTCGCCGGCGGCTTCGGGGTTGATGTGGCCGGACGCACGCCCTGACACGGGGGCCGATGACCGCAACCCGCTTCACCCGTCCGGAATCGATTCCGGGACCTCACCGGCATCCCGCGGGAGCAACCTGCCGCGTCTGTCGCGAAGTACCCCGGATTGGCCGTTGCCTACGGGAAGGGCTGGTACGACCACGCAGGTCCTGCTGTGGTGGACGGGGACGGTGTCCCGTCGCCGCGCCGTCTCCGACGCCGTGCGTTACGGGGTCGACCCGGACGGGGCGGGTGTCGGTGTGGTGCCGGCGCTCTGCGGCAGGGTGCCGGTGAACGTGGCGTCCGGCAGCGCCGAGGGGAGCGGGGTCATGGCGACGATGATGCGGAAACCGGGACGGAGGGCGTCGGGAACGTCGAAGAGCTGCTGGGCGAAGACCGACTGTCCCGGTGCCACCGTGCCGGTGAAGTCCTGCTGCGGCAGACTCCCGTGCGCGATGCGTTCGGCGCGGGCTCCGCCGACGCGGCTCATTTCGCTGACATGCACTCCGGAGACGTCGTACGGGGTTTGCGACCGGTTGGTCACGGTGATCGTGACCAGCGCCGGGAAGGAACCGGGCGCGGCGCTCGCAGCCGCGGGCGCGGGCTCCACGCGCGCCACCGACACGACGACGCCGTTGGGCATCGCCACCCAGCCCCCGACTGGCGCGGTGTTCGCCGACCCGGTGTCGCGACCGGATCCGGGCCCGCACAACCGCAACCACTCGTCCTGCGGCAGGCCGGGAGGATCACAGCTCACCGACGGCGACGCCGACGCGGCACCCGAACCACTCTTCCCGTCGTCGTCGCCGCAACCGGCCAACGAAAGAAGAGCGGTGACCACGATGCAGACAGACACGACCCGACGCGACATGACAACCCCTTGAGACCAATGCGGTACGGGGGGAGAGTCGTCCGATGGACAATCCCTCAAACAGGGCCGGACGTTCGTTTGGGCCATTCGATTCGTCCTTGTCACGCCGAAAGCCACGGCGCGGATTCCGCTCCCCGCGTCTGCGGGGATGATCCGACGCCGGAGCGCGCGGGCCGTGACACCGGGGAAGATGTGGTGGCCGTCCGAGAGGCGGCCCACTCGATGAGGGTCAGGTTGTTGCGATGGCGGGTGACAGGCGCTTTTCGCGACTACGTCGTCGGCGTCGGTCGGTGCTTCTCGGTCGTACTCCTCGGCCCGTGTGGCCGCCGGAGGCCGAGACTCCCGGCCGCCCAATCGATGCTGTCCGCCGTGGCCGGTGCGCTCGGCGCTCCCGGGAGATCGAGGTCACGGAACAGGCCACCGACCGGCCGCGCGGCGATGCCTGGTTCACATAGGCTCGGACGGTCTTCCTCGCCTACCGGAAGGACTGTGATGAGCATCGACGCCGGTTCGCTGACTCCCCAGGATCTCGAATTCCTCCAACGCCCCCTGCACGGATTCCTGTCCGTGGCCGGGGGGCCGATCCCGCCCCAGCCCCGGCCGGTGTGGTTCGAGGCCACTGCCGAAGGCACGATCCAACTCTTCACGGGTCCGGACTCGCCCAAGGTGCGGCGCCTACGCCGCGACTCCCGTGCCTCGATCGTAGTCGCCGCCCCGGTGGGTGAAAGCGAGCGCTGGGTGGCGGTCGCGGGCCGTGTCACGGTGGAACCCGACGGAGCACACGACTTGTGCACCCGTCTGGCCGCCCGCTATTGGGACGTCGACGACCCGGCCCGCGCCGACCAACTCGCCGAGATGCTGGCCGCGGACCAGGTTCGTCTCGTCATCCACCCGGAGACCGTGAGTCGCTACGCGAACTGACTCCGGCGGCAACCTGTGCGAGCGAGGCGCTGTCGCGGCGGCCGAGGTGGAGCATGAGCACACACCCTCGTCGCCTTGGTACGAACCAGGTTTGCCGTCCGCGACGCGAGGATGCGGTACGCGGAACCTGCATCGGTGGGAGACCGTCGCCATGTGTCCCGCCGTCGATGGCGCCGAGCAGCAGATGATCGAAGTCGGCAGCACGTCCGCTCCAGTGCTCCTGTGCCGCCTTCCGGCTGCGCGGCGCTCACGACCGCACCGATCGGCAGGTTCGTGACCTCACTCGCCGAGGGCGGGCCGCACTGGGGAGGAAGCCTTCGCCGCGGCGTACGCGAAGGGTTGCGAGCTGGACGCGAAGACGGCCGTGACCGAAGTCGAACCGGCCCGCCTGCGCAATGCCCAAGGCGCGGCGCCGAGTTGAGACAGCCGGTGCCGTGACCACGTAGGTTCGAGCGTGGCGATCGGGTCGACCGGAACGACCCAGCGTCGTGCCGGGCTCCTGCCGCCACCCGCGCTCCTACGGAGGAACCCCCTTGCGCCCTGTGAGTGTTCCGCCTCCGTCGACGGCCGCTACCCACTACGGGAGGGTCGTCGTCACCGGCGTCACCGGCGTCACCGGCGTCACCGGCGTCACCGGCGTCTCCACCGAGGTGAGGCCGGTGCCGGGATTCGACGTCGCCGCCGGCGTGCTGCTCATGCTGCCCGCGGGGGTCTTGCTCGTCGGCTACGACACGGAACAGACCCCGGACGCCGGCGTGATCCACCGCGAGCGGCTCTGGCAGGTTTCCGCCTCGGGCGCCCTGATCGTCCTCCACGACCACCGGGCCGCGTCCGTCTCCGGGCCGTGGGGTGATGTCGTGCGCGACGCGATCGCGGCGCATCCCACCTGGACCGGGCCGCCCGACCACCCCACCGTGCTGCACGCTCCCGCGTCGGATACCCCCGACGTCGTCCGATGCCCCGCCGCGCTGTGGCGTGGGCTACCCGCCGACGGGGAACCTCCGGAACCGCCGCCGGGCCCGTCCGTCCCCGAGGGTGATCGCGAACGGGTCCGACGCCGCGCCGAGTTGCGCGAGCGTGTCTGGCGGCTGCTGCGCTCGGGTGGGACCGACACCACGGACGGCGCCACCGTGTCCATGCACGACCCGGGCCCGCCGGATCGCAACGATCGCCGCGCCGTCGCGTTCGACGACACCGCCGATACGCGGCACGTCGACGAGGACCTGATGTACGTGGACGAGGACTGCGAGTGCGCGGTGTGGGTCCTCGAACGCACCACCCGATCGCACGAGTTCTACGTCGTACGCCGCTTTCCGCTCACGCCCGAGCGCGCACGGGTGATCCGGGACCTGCGCGTCGAGTACGAGGCGAGCGTGTGGGCTCGCACGACCGGCGCGGGCGCGGAGGCCGCGCGCATGCTGATCGCCGCAGGATGGGACCACGAGCACGCCCGCTTCGTTCAGCGCATCATCCCGCTCGACACCGCCGACGACGCCCGAGCCTTCCTCGACCGCGGACTCTCGCGCTGGAGGCGCGACCACCTGGTGGGCGGGAGCCACGACTGGGCGCCGTTCAACCTGCGCGACGCCGAGCGACTGGCCGAGGCCGACCTCCTCTCCGCCCGGGCGATCTCACTCCGGGAGAACCTCGACGCCCTGCTCGCCACCATGGATCCGCCCTTCCCCGAAGGGCAGTAGTGGGTTCTCGCCCTGTTCGAGCCGGCCCGGGCTCGCGAACAGAAGGCCCGGGACGGCCGGCGCGTCGAGCTTCGCGGTTACCTCAACCCGAGCCCCGGTGTGCGCAGTTCACCCGAACGGGACAGGCGGGCCTCATGTCGCGGTGGCGATGTGGTGCAGTGTGAACCAGAAGGTCGGGACCGGGTTGGTACCGGGTGCCACGTCGACCAATTGCCACCCGGTGAACCTGGCGCGGAGTTCGTCCGCGGTGACGCCGGAGATCGGGTCGTCGAACGCCTCGGGCCCGTACCCGAACATCGACAGCCGTGCGCCGGGAGCGGCGCGGTCGGTGAGGCCGGCGGCGTAGGCGTCGCGGCGGTGCGGCGGTATCCCGCAGTAACAGCTCAGGTCGAAGAACAGGTCGTAGGGGCCGCGCACGCCCACCTCGTCGAGGCGGGTGGCGTCCCCACACAGCACCGTGACGTCCGCCTGCGCCGCGTCGGCCTTCTCCCGCGCCTGTAGAACCGCGCGGTCCACCAGATCGACAGCCTCCACTCGCCAGCCGTGTCGGGCCAGGTACACCGCGTTGGTCCCGGTGCCGCAGCCGAGTTCGAGGACCCGGCCGGGGGTGAGCGCACCGGGCCCTTCCACCAGGGTCACCAGCTCGGGCGGCGTGACGCCGCTGTCCCACGGCGGCCGGCCGTCCCGGTAGTAGTCCTCCAATGCGCGGCGCACGGCCGCCTCCTGGTCGAGCTCCGCGGCCGTCCGAGTCTCGCTCATCGCCGGTTCCTCCAAGAAGTTGTAGTTGAACTCTAGTGACCGACTCTAGATATAGACTTCGGGTATGGACGCGGTCAAGGGATCCGACAAGCAGAACGCCAAACGCCCCGACAAGCGGGCCGAGCGCTCGCGGCTCACCCGCGAGAGGATCGTCGCCGCGGCGCGCGAACTGTTCGTCGCGCAGGGATACGGCGCGACAAGCCTTCAGGAGGTCGCCGACCGCGCGGGAGTGGCCGTCCAGACCGTGTACTTCGTGTTCCGCAACAAGCGCGCGCTGTTCAAGGACGTCGTCGACACGTCCATCGCCGGCGACGACGAACCGGTCGCCACGATGGACCGCGACTGGTTCCGCGCCGCGTGCGCCGAGCCCACCGCGGCCGGGCAACTGCGCGCCCACGTACGGGGCGTACGCGACATCCTCGGCCGAGTCGCCCCGGTCGTGCCGCTGATCGCGGCCGCGGCGGCCACCGACCCGGAGATCGCCGCCCAGTGGCCCGCCGGCCCGGACCCGCGCTATACCGTCCAGCACGCCGCGGCAACGGCATTGACCGCCAAGCCCGACGCCCGGCCCGACATCGACACCGCCCGCGCCGCCGACCTGTTGTACGGACTGCTCAGTCCCGAGCTGTACCTGATTTTCGTTCGCGACCGGGGCTGGTCCCCCGATGCCTGGGAGGAGTGGGCCCGCGCGACCCTGACCACCCAGCTCTGCGCCGAACGGGCGTAGGAGTAGCCGCCGCGACGTTCGGCTCGGGCGTCGTGCCCTCCGAGGCTGCCCGGGCGAGACGATCCCCGTGTATGTCGCCGCTGTGCTCTCCAAGGCGTCGGAGGGCCTCGATAGCATCCCGGATATGACCGTCAGATTGACCGATGCCGAGATCGATGACCTGGTTGCCCGGTTCGACGTGATGTCCATGGGGGAGTGGGATCGGGGCGCGGTGGAGCGCGTGACCGCCGATCTGGGGTGGACGTTGCGCTCCGAGGTCAGGCATGGGTTGACGTTTGTCGGGCCGTTGCCGGGTGGATGGAATTACGCCCACCGGGGCCATGTCCTGGGGTCGCCGGGTGAGGGCTGTTTCACCTCGCTGGAGTGCGACCTGGCGCGTACGGACGATGACGGCGTTCTGGGAGCGGTGTTCAAGGCGGCGAACGGGGCGGCCGAGGCGCGGATGGGGCCGGCGCCCATCCGGCGCGGACCCGGTCCTGTGCTGCGTTGGCGCCGCGAGGAGACCCTTCTGGAGATCGAATGGACCAGGGACCGGGTGCGGTTGCGGTTGCTCGCCACGAAGGTGGTCGAGCACCACGAGTACCAACTCGCCGAATGGGGTGAACGCGACGACAGCGTTGCCGAGCTCGGGGTGTGGCAGGGCTACCTCTATCGCCATGCCGCGCTGCGGAAGGCGTTCACACCCGGAGTCCGCCAGGCCGAGACCTGGGACGAGTTCGGCCGGTGGCTGGGCGAGACGCTGAAGGCGCTGGTGACGGACATGGGCCGGCTGGACGACAGCCTGGACATGGTGATCCGAACCTCGGACGACGACGACTCACGGTTCGTGCAGTTCTCCTGCTCCGCCGAAGAACTGCACCTGGAGGCGGCCGACGGGGCCCGCAAGGCGCTGTTGGAGTCGGGGACGGGCTGGCAGTTCGGTACCGGGCCGGTGCGGCTCCCCGAGATTCGCGTGCCGAACCCCGGGCCGGGTGACGCCGAGCCCGCGGCCCGGGCATTGGTGCACGCCCTGCGCGCGCAGGACGTACGCCTGGAGGATCTGGTCCACATGGTGTGGCTGAGGGGGGAGAGCGACCACGCGCCGAACATGCACGGGTTGGGCCTTCCGGAGATCTGACGAGGGCATGTGCACGAAGCTTTGACCGACAGAGCCCCGGGCGTCCCTCCCCGAGCCCGCCTCCGCGTTCGTCTTCGCTCTGCTGCCGCCTGCACGGCGCTCCATGACGCCATCCGCTGCCTGGGGCCGCCTTCCGCTGCCGAGGGCCATCGTCGGCTTCGGTATCGACGACCGGCTTCGCCCGGGCGGCTTCGGTGTTCAGAGCGGGAGTCGGCCGAGGACGGCCGAGGCGACTGCCGCGTCCAGTGCTCCGACGCCGGTGAGGTCGGCGACCGTGATCGCGCTGTGGGAGCGGTCGACGGGTTCCTTGAGCAACAGGCCGGCCGCGATGTCGTCGTCACGGGCGGCGGCCCCGGCGCGGACGGCGTGGCCGAAGTCGCCGTGGTCGAGACACTGGTCGTGGTCGTCGGTGGCGATGAGCCCCGCGCGGTGAAAGAGCGCCGGCGGCAGCTCGTTCTTGTGCGGCATGTCCGTGCCGATGCCGGTCACGTGCGCGCCCTCGCGCACGTGGGCGGCGTCCAGGACGGGTGCGGTTGCCGGGGTGGTGGTGATGAGCATGTCGGCGGCGGTCGCCTCTCGCGCCGAAGCGGGCCGGGCGGGCAGGCCGTTCGCGTTGAGCTCGTCGCACAGGGCGGTGGCCTTGCGCGGGTTGCGACCGTGTACCAACACCATGCCGACCGGGCGGAGTTCGGCCAGCCAGGAGGCCTGGAGGCGGGCCTGTTCACCGGTGCCGAAGACGGCCAGTGTCACGGCGTCGGGCCGGGCCAGGGCGTGGGTGATCGGCGCACCTGCGGCCGCGGTGCGCCAGGCGGTCAGCGCGCCGCCGTCGTCGAGGAGCGCGCGCAGCTGTCCGGTGCGGGCGTTGAACACGCAGACCAGACCGTGGTTCGAGGGGAGGCCGAGGTCGGGGTTGCCGTAGAAGCCGGTCGCGATCTTGACGGTGAAGTCGGCGGCGCCGATGATCCGACCGGCTTTGACGTGGCAGTCCCCGTCGGCTTCAGGGAAGTCCATGTGCAGTGGCGGCGGCACGCTGGTGCGGCCCTCGGCGTGCGCGATCAGCGCGTCCCGGACGGTATCCAGGACCAGCCGCCTGGTGGCGGCCTTCGCGATGGCGGCAGTGTCGAAGAGGGGGGAGTCATCGGCGCGCTCGCATCCACCGGGCGAAGGCGGCGAGTCCTTCCTCCGGGTCGCGGCGGCCGATGCCGATGCGGAACCGGTCGGTGGGGGTGGCGGTGAGTTCGGAGCGGTAGATGCTCGCGGGCAGCAGCAGGACGCCGGCCTCTTCCACGAGACGGGTGCAGAATTCCTCCACCCCGTCGGCGCCGAGGTATCGGGGGTAGGCGACGCATCCGCCGTCCGGCGCCCGCCACTGGAAGTCGTCCGCGAACTCGGTGAAGAACGCGTCGAAAACCGGCAGATTGGCGGTGATCAGTGCGCGGTTGCGGTCCAGGATCGTCTCGCGGGCCTTGAGCGCGATGCGGGCCAGGACCTCGCCGGGCGCGGAGTTGCAGATGGTGGTGTAGTGCTTGGCGCGCTCCAGGCGCGAGCGCAGCGCGCGGTCGCGGCAGGTGATCCAGCCGATGCGCAGTCCGGGCAGCCCCAGGGCCTTCGAGGTCACGTTCAACGACAGCGCGCTTCGGGACAGGTCGGCGGCCTGCGGCAGGGTGCGGGCGGGGTCGCGTTCGAGGCCGCGGTAGACCTCGTCGCTGAACAGGTGGATGCCGCGCTCGTCACACAGTCGGGCCAGGGCGACGAAGTCGGCGCTGTCGATGACCTTGCCGGTGGGGTTGTTGGGGAAGTTCACCGAGACGACCCGGGTGTTCGGCCGGATGGCCGCGGCAACCGCGTCGAGGTCCAGGGCCCAGTCCCGGTCCGCGGCGAGAGCCACGCCGGTGACCTCGCACAGCGCCAGCGGCACGGTCTCGGCGGCCTGGTAGTTGGGGGTCACCACGACGGCGTGGTCACCGGCGTCGAGCAGGACGTTCATCGCCAGGTAGAGGGCTTCCTCGGCGCCGGCGAAACAGATGACGTCGTCCGTGTCGGCGTGCTCGTACGTCGAGGCGATCACCGCACGCAGGGCCGGGTCGCCGAAGGTCTCCGTGTAGCCCAGGGACAGATTGTCGAAGGCGTCGCGGTCCTTGTCGTCGGCCAGTGCGAGCAACTCGCGGAGTGTCATCGTCTGGGCGTCGGAGGCGGTCAGATGGTGGCGGGCGGTGAACTCCCAGCGGGAGAAGTACGTTTCCAGGCGGAAGTCGGGCAGCCGGGTCATGTGCGTCAGTCCTTCGCGCTCTGGGCTCGGAGCTCGGCCAGCAGGCCGTAGACGGTGGAGCGGGACACCCGCAGGGCCTCGGCGACGACCGGTGCGGCGCGGCGGACCGCGAACACCCGGGCCTCGTCCAGCCGGCCGAGGACGACCAGGCGGTCCTGGCGGGTCATGCGGTCGATGGGGCGACCCGTTTCGCGGACGTGGCTGCCGACGATGTGCTGGATGCGCTCGGACCAGTCCTGCTCGAACAATGGCTCGGGGCGCCCCACGGTCGGGGCGCCGAAGGCGGACAGGACCGCCGCGGCCCGTTCCAGCGGCGTGCGGTCGAGGTTTATGCACAGCACCGCCGACGGCCGGTCCCGGTTGTCCCGGAGGATCGCGCTGACCGAGGACAGCCGGCGGCCGTCCGCGAGCAGTTTCTCGTACGGCCCGTACACCTCCTGTGTGGACGGGTCGAGCTCGTCCAACTCGCCGAGCAGCGAAGGATCGCCGGCGCGGCGGGAGGTCATCGGATTCCAGATCTCCAGGACCCGGTCGGTCTCCGGGTCGTGCAGGACGACCTCGGCGTACGGGCCGAGCAACAGCGCGACCGCCCGACACACCGGCGCCCACGTTCGCACACGGGGGTCCCGGCTCTCTTCCACGTTCATGATGTGGACTCTACGTCCAATTTGGACAGCAAGTCCAGCTCCGGATAGTGGCGGCGCGTCACGGAGGCGGTGATCTCGTCCGGGCCGGGCGAGCGGGGGCGCCCCGAGACGCGCGACGACATCGGCGGCGGCGAGCTCGCCGGCCCCATCGCCAAAGCGATCGGTGCCGCCCGCGGTCGCGATATCGTTTCTTGCTTCACCGGCCCGAACTGCGACCGCTAGCCTCGGAGTTCTCGCCTGTCGGGAGCTTCCCGATCGCGGGTGGGACGGCCGTGGTGCCGTGTCCGACCGCCCCGGCATCCGGGGTGCATGCAGACGGGGGAGGACGTGACCGACGACGGGTCCGCGAGCCGCAAGGGCGTCAGCCGGGGTGATCCTTTCGTGCGCGATCTCATCGAGGTGGCGACGACGGGCGACCTGTCCGACCTGTCGCAGGGGTCGTCGCCCTGGCCCGGGGACGGGTTGGAGCCGGAGATCGACTATCGCAACGGGGACCTGTACCTCTCCAAGTTCAACGCTCTCGCCTTGGAGCATTGGGCGCGCATCAGCGAACGCAGCAACCGGCTTACGTCGTTCGGCTATGCCAAGCTGACCGGGAAGCGCGTGAATGCCCTCGGCCTCACGAATGCTCGGGGCGAAGTCACCCTGAATTCCGCGTATTTCGGGACGGCGCCCACCAGGCGGAGGCACTTGGAGGCAGCCAAGCTCGGACTCGTGCATGTCATCGACGATGTCCCTGAGTACACGGGGATACTGACCACCCTCCACGAGACCGCCCATGTGGAGTCGGCCGGTGGAACCGCGTTCGATGTCGAGTTCCTGCCGGACTTCTTCGAAATGGACCAGCGGGCCGCCTGGCAGCGGGCCGTGGATCAAGGGACGCTTACGAGCGCGGCCTTCGCGATCTACGGCGACCTGCTGCGTCCGAAGGTGCGGAAGCGATGGGCCAACGAGAAGTTCGGCGAGCACCCGGCAGTCGTCGCCGATCCGCGGCTGCGACTGCTGAACGACCGCGTGGCGGCGGCATTCGTCAGTGCGTACGGAAGCGGCGACAAGGGCGAGTTGGGGCCGGAGGCGCGGGCGAAGTTCACGGTCGCCGGAGAATTGGCGGACGGTGCCACCCGGGCAATCGCCGCCCTGTACCCGTCCTACGACGCGTTCCTGGCCGCCGCGGCCGAGTTTCGCGCGACGCCGAGCACCTGCGAGAGAACCTCGACCCCGGGTCGGGGCTTCGAGCAGACTCGCGAGGACGCCGCGCGGAAATCGCCGCCGACCGGGCCGATCCGCTGCTCCAACACCGGCGCAAGATCGCGCAGGATTTGGCCAAGGCGACCCACGAACTGACCAGTGATCCAGCACACTTGCAGCAGATCGAGGAGATGCGCGAGGCCATCGAGACACTGGCACCCGAAAATCGGAGCGCGCTGGCAGCGACGATGGCCCTTCTGGCGCCCGGATCGCCCGACCCATCCCCGGCCGCGGCAACTTCCCGGATGCCGCACGGCGCCGAGCCGGTGAACCCGGAACCCTCGGCAGCGCAAGCGCGGCCTGTCGACGCCACCCGCGCCGCAGTCGACTCACCCGTGTCCGCGCCGGCCGAACCGCCCGGTTCCTCGAGTCGCAACCTGTGGCTGTCGGCCGGGCCAGAGACGCCGCGCCGCGTTGCCGCGTCGCCCGAACTCCGGCCGCCCCGCGGCGGCCGAAACGCGGACGCGGCGGCAGGTCCCGTACAGACCGACTCGACACGGGCGACCCCCCGCACCGGCAAGACGCGCGCACCGGCGGGCGGCCCCGCACCACAACCGGCCCGCGCGGCTCCCCGTACCCCGTCAACGGCGGGCTTCAAACCACTGCACAGTGCTGTGGACGTAGTGCGCCGTCGGCAGATGCACGCGCAACCGCCACCCACACGCGCCCAATTGGGGAAAGATCAGCAACCGGCGCACCCCTTCGGAGCCCGAACGCCGCTGCCACAGACCACGCGCGCCGCGACGGATGGTCGAGGGATCGGGTGACTGGTCGTTCGTGGTTCCGGATGGCGGTGTGGGCTGAGAACGCAGGGGCGTGAAATAGCCCTGCGCTTACCGGATTTGCCCCGAGGCGAAGGGTGTGCCGGGCGTCGGTCCCACAGTCGTGCCACGCCCCGAGGACTGGCGTCCGGGCCTGGCCCCGGTCGGCTGCTGGTGGCCGCACGCTCCAAACGAACTCCCTTCAACTGTGCCGGGGTTCCTCGGAGCCGGTCCGCTGCCGGTGTTCGTCGGACGTCTGCGCCGATCCACCCCGTGGTGCTCCTCCGCTGTCTTCCGGTCGTCGCTCGGAGGCCATCCTCCTCGCGGGTCGACCCTGGCGTCGGAGCACCACGGCTGATGCCGGCTCCCGCCTTGCGGTGGTCAGTCGCTACCGGCTGTTCCGGTCGTTCTCGTGGGCCCTGTCGGTTGCTCGGGCGAGATCAGTGGGCGGGCTTGCCGAACCAGCGGGAGAGATGGTCGTCCAGGTCCTGTTGATCGTCGCCGATCCAGGCGACATGGCCGTCGGGGCGTAGCAGGACGCACGGAACGTCCAGTACCGCGGTGGGATCCGCGAGGTGGTCGACCCGGTCCGACCAGCCGCCGACGGTCAGGCGTTCGGTGCGGTCCAGCAGCAGGCCGCGCCCGCGATGCAGCAGATCGTAGAGGCGGCCGTGTTTCGTGTCGATGTCGCGCAGGCGGCGGCCGAGCAGGTCGGGGCCTGCGCCGAAGTCGTAGCGGATGTCGATCGCGGTGATCTTCTCGATGAGATAGCGGTTCACGTCGTCGAAGTCCATCAGTTCGGTGAGCAACCTGCGCAGGGCCTGCGGACCCGGTTCGGTGGAGTGCAGTTCCATCTGGGCGCGGGTGTTGTCCAGCACGTCCTCGGCAACCGGATGGCGTTCGGTCTGGTAGGTGTCCAGGAGTGTTTCCGGCGCCCAGCCGCGGATTTGTGCGGCCAGTTTCCAGCCGAGGTTGAATGCGTCCTGAACGCCCAGGTTGAGGCCCTGTCCGCCGGTGGGCGGGTGGATGTGTGCCGCGTCGCCGGCCAGCAGCACCCGCCCGACCCGATACCGTTCGGCCAGCCGGGTGGCATCCCCGAAGCGGGACAACCAGCGCGGGGAGTGCACGCCGAAATCGGTTCCGGCGACGGCGCGCAGCTGTTGTTTGAAATCCTCGAGGGTGGGCGGCTCCGCGCGATCGGTGACTCCCGCGGCGGGGACCACGACGCGATATACCCCTTGGCCGAAGGGCCCGATGCTGAATCGCTTGTCGGTTGTGTGGATTTCGCTCACCTTGGCGGTGATCTCCTCCTGTGGGACGCCCACTTCCATCTCGCCCATCAGCGTCTCGGTCCGTGAGGGCTCACCGGGGAAGCCGACGCCGAGCAGTTTGCGCACCGTGCTGCGCGCGCCGTCACAACCGACGAGATAGCGCGAACGCAGCTGTTGGCCGTCGGCCAGCTCGACGGTCACACCCTCGTCGTCCTGCTCGAAGTCGGCGACCGCGCAACCGCGCCGGATCTGCGCACCCAGTTGCATCGCGTGTTCCTCGAGCAGGTGGACGACGACCGGTTGCGGGATGCCCAGCAGGTAGGCGTGCGCGGAATCCAGGCCCTGGGGTGCGGGTTTGGCGATGGCGGCGAAGAATCCGGCGGCCGGACGTCGTCTTCCGTGTTCGAGGATGCGCTCCAGCAGTCCGCGCATTGCCATCAGTTCGATACTGCGAATGTGCAGACCGACGATCCGGACGAACGACACGGGCTCGGTTTCCTTCTCCAGGACGAGTACCCGCACGTCGTGCAGCCGCAGTTCGGCGGCCAGCATCGCGCCGGTCGGCCCGCACCCGGCAATGATCACGTCGAACATGAGGGGCGCGCGATCGGAGTGGGAGGCCCGCGACCGGAGTCCGGGGGTGTTGCCCGCGGTGAAGTCGCGCTCGACCGTATCGTTCGACGACGGCTCGACGCTGAAATGCGGAGAATGCATAGGTATTGCCTCTCAGGAGTGCCTTGTTGGCGAGGCGCTCCCGGCGATACCTACATCAATCGCCCGACCGTGACGGCAAGGGGGAGCACCCACATCGATACAGCGTTCATGGGTCTCACCTCCTCGGGCGGTGTCACGGGCAACTGGAAGCTACAAGCCCGAACATCATCCCGTCCAATCATTTTGCACGCATGGCCGACCGCCCGGTGCGACGAACGGTTCGTCCCCTCAGCCGTCCGAGACACGTGCCGTACCCGGGGCTCGCACCTTGGGTCGAGCGCGCGTGCCGGACGTGCCCGGGCCTGTGGAGGCGGCCAAGCGGCCGTGGCCGGTGCCGTAAGCGGTTGCGCAGCTCGGCGCCACACCGATCGCGACCGACGTGAGCGCCCCCGGGATGCGGTTCGGGCCGACGCCGACCCGGAGACTGCGGTCCATGGCCCAGGCTTTGCCGACTCGACCAGTCATGCGGCGTCGGGCACCACGCGGGGCGGTACTGGGGCGGTATAGGGGCGGGGCGGTACAGGGGCGGGCGCTACGGCGACGGAATCGGTTGCAGCCGCGCTTCGATACGGTCGGCTATCCACGACACCGTGGGGTGCGCATAACCCACGGCCCGGATGAAGGCATCGGCTTCCTTCGGGTCCGCCCAGACAATGCGGTGGCCGTTGACCACACACAGGACGGTTCCGGCCGTCAGCGCGGTGCGTTCGTTGGCGTTCTCGAAGACCGCGACCTGCGTGATGTAGCTCATCAACGCGGCGGCCTTCTGCGGCAGCGTCGGGTTGAGCGCCCTTTTGAAGCCGCGGCCGTAGACGGCTGCTTGGAGGGAACCCAACAGACGAGGGTCTCTTTCCCGTCCGGTACCCCCGACGCGAGCGTTGATCCGGCGCAGATCGTCATCCGAAAGTGCGTACACGGGTTACAGGCCCGCATCCTCGAACAGGGGAAGGAGTTCGTCCAGGGCCCTCTGGAGAGCCTGCTCGAACTCGTCCGCGGGCACGTAGTCGAGAGGCGGAACGGGAATGCCGTCCGTCCAGTCGACTTCGGCAGCCGGGCCGGATTCGGGATGCGCACTACTCATGGCCTCATATTTGCACGCCTACGGCAGATGTGTGGAGAGGTCCCGGAGAATTATGCAACCGGGGACACGATCGATGGCGGTGCCGCGGCGGCCTCCTCAGCCCGAAGTTCGGCACCGAGAGCCTCCACAAACATGATTCCTTGTCCCGGGGTCCGGTGCGGAGGACAGCCTCGACAAGGAAAACACCACCGGTCTCGTGCCGGGCCGCGACGACGAGGTCCGGACGGACCCGCCCGAGGCCGCGAAGGCTCCTCGTGGCGATCGACACAACCTCGGCCAAATTCTCGGCACGTCGACTCGACAGACATTCCGTGAGCCGGCGTGCCGAACAGCGAGGGTGTGGATCCGGTGGGATGCAGGCGACATGCAGCGCTGTGTCGTCAGGGCAAAGTGCCGGTGCCGAGCCGGACGAGCCTGGTAGGAAGGCCCCGACAAGGTGAAGCGGTCGACGCTGGGGGCGCACGATGGGCCGGCACAACGAGATTCCGATTCGGATCCACCACGCGGGGCACACCGTCGGCCGTGAGCTGACCGAGGAACAGATAGCCGAGTTACGGGCATTGGGCCCGTTCGTAGAGGTCGGCTCGACGTGGTTCCACGCCGACTACGTCTTCGACGCCGAATCGAACACCCATATCGAGTTCGACGAACTCTCGCCCATGTTCGATCGTCTGTTCTATTTTCGCGGCGACGGGCAGATGTCCGTGTCGTTTCGACTCCCCGCCGGACTCGCCGAGCAGGTGAAGCCGTACGTCACAGAGGACGAGGACGAGAAGGGGTACGGGAGCGCGGTCACGTCGCGTATCGAGGGCGAAACCGTGGTGGTCACCATCCGCCGCTTCGGCGAGGACAGCGAAATGACGTTCTGGCTGGAGCGGCCGGAGAAGTGGCCGGCCATGATCGAGCCCCTGCACGCCGATCTGATCGGCGGCGACATGAGCGCGCTCTACGTGGGCCGGCGCATGGTCCACGAGGAGAGGTGGAAGTGGTCGCGTGGTCCGAAACCGGCGCCGCCTCCTGTTCCCGCCCGGCTGGAAGGCTACGATCCGGACGCGCCGCGGACGTGGCCCCGCCCGCTTTCCGACCTGGACAAGATGCTCCGCCTCTGGGACTGGACCACCGAAGACCTCGGCGCCGACTGGCCCCGCAAGTCCGAGCCCGAAACCACGACACGCAGACGCCGCCCGAAACGCTGACCGGGCGCCCGGTACTCGGGTAACACCTCCGGCGGCCCACGGAACCGGTGCGGAAGAATGCGACGGCGACCGCGCCCCCGGCGACTGCCGAGGACGATGGCGCCACACATCGGCGGGCGGCTTCTACCGACCCGCTCTGCCGCCCCCCGACCGCCACCGCGAGGTCAACCGATCCGCCGGACCACGCCGTGGCACCGGCAGTGGTCCTCGGCTTGATGGCCGCCGCGGTGCCGGTGTTGTGCCTGGCCTCGGCGTGAGTGCCGGCGGATGGGTGAGGGGTTCACTCGTCCGGGTCGGCCCGGATGCCCTCCCGGTCACCCGCTGTCAGCGTGGGGACGGTGACCGTCGGCCGAGTCTGGAGCACACCATGACGACCGGGACCTGGGGCAGCACATCGGTGGCCGAGCGGGGGGAGTGGTTGCCCGTTCTCGACATGCCCGCTCCCGGGCGGCAACGCCGGCTCACCGTGCTGTTCCGCTACCTCCTGCTGATCCCGCAGTTCATCGTCGTGTGGGTGTTGGGCCTGGTGGCGACCGTCCTGGTGTTCGTGGGCTGGTTCGCCGCGCTCGTCATGGGTCGACTGCCCGGGCCGATCGCGTCGTACCTGTGCGGGTTCATCGGCTACGAAACGCGGGTGACGGCGAGTCAGATGCTGCTGGTCGACCGGTATCCGCCCTTCGCCCTGACGACCCCGGCCGACTATCCGGTTCGGGTGGGGCTGCGGCCGGGGCGGTTGAACCGGCTCGCCGTGTTCTTCCGCATCATCCTGATCATTCCCGCCCTCGTCGTCCAGGCCCTGGCGTGGGCAGGGTGGTTCGCGGTGTCCTTCGTGCTGTGGTTGATCGTGTTGATCGCCGGCCGGATGCCGGATCCGCTGTTCGAGGCCACCGCGGCGATCGTGCGCTATCGGATGCGTTTCATGGCGTACGGCCTGCTCGTGACGTCGGCCTACCCGAAGGGTCTGTTCGGCGACGCCGCTACGTGGGAGGCGGGCACGGATCGCTCCGCGACGCGCCCGCTGCTGATCAGCGGGCTCGGGCGGGGTCTGATCGCCCTGTTCCTGGTGATCGGACTGGCGAGCGCCTCGACCGCGTCGATCATCCCCGCCATCGGGAACTAGGCAGACGCGTGCCCTCGCAGCTGTGAACGAGGCTCCGGTGACGTGGGCCCCGGCGCGCCCCAACACAGCGCGAATGGTGAGGAACTGCGCGACGCCATCGCACTCGTGCGGCAGCGGCGACGAGGGCTTTGTGTTCGCCTCGTGGATCATCCGAATTCCGCAGCACGGGTCTTGACCGGATCCCCGATCGAGGCAAAGTGCTTAAATGATCAGGTCCGCGTCGCGCCAGGGCGTTTGATCGAGCGCCTGTGGGTCGCGTCCTTCGACCGACGATCCCTTGGAGGTCCGACATGTCCCAGCCCCTCGAACCGCCTGCGCGACCGTCCGGATCGACGCGGGAGAGCGCGAAGGAGATGCCGCCGAAACCGACACACGCGCCCGCGCCCGCACCCGCACCCGCACCCATGGTCATACCCCCAATGCCCACGGTCGCGCCGAGCGTCGGGCCACGCGCTCCCGGCTTGCGAACCGCGGTCAGGCGAGGAGTCGAGGCGATTCGCAACGCCCCGGAACGCGCCGCGGAACGCTGGGCTGCCCGATCCGTGGAGGCCGAGCGAGAACAGGCCCGGGAGCGAGAACGCGACCAGGCCTTGTGGGACGCGCGCATAGCGGACGACATGAACGATGTTCCTTCGCACGACAAGCTGATGGATAGGAGAGAGAGGCTGGATCGCGCGAAGAGCAACGGTGATTTTCTCCAATCGCTCGCCGAGGACATGAGGCCCGTCCCGCACAATGAAGCGGACACCTGGGCGGCCTTCGACAAGGCGAAGCAAGAGGCGGAAGCCAAGATCATCCGCGCGGCTCCCGCCCCCCAGAGGTCCCGTACCGCCAAGGCCGCCCCCACCCGCCACTCCGGGATCATCGGGGGGAAGATGACGGTGGCAAGGTCGCCGGCGAGCCTTTCGTTCGGGCCCGCAGTCGGCGTCGACTTCATGGTGCCTACAGCCAAGACTCCGGTGCACAACCTCGGATCACAAAACGGGAGGCGATCCGCCGCCTCCCGCGACCAGGGGATGTAGCGCCGAGGCGTCCGGTCACGGCGTGGACCGGACGTCGGCCTCGACGTGCTTCCGGTTGCGGGGATTTCGCGCATCGGTGGGTGCCGGGTCCACCTCGTTCAGCGCGTCGCGCAAGTCATGGGCGCAACGGTACGTCGATACCGAGGCCGCCGTCCCGGGAAGGGCGGCCGGCGACCCGCGCGGCGGGAGGACGAACGGCGACCCCGCGCCGTTCGAGAACACGTCGTGCAGGTCGTGTTCGGCCAAGTCCTGGACGCGCAACCAGGTCGCGGACGCACCGGGTTCGAATCCACGTCGGCACGCCGACTACCGGATGTACCACTGCTGGGCCTTGTTTCCCGGAACGCAGTAGGCGAAGGTCAGTTGGCGACCCGGGCCGTTGTCGGTCAGGCACTGCGTGCCCGTGAAACCGGTGATCAGGGAAGCGCCCGACGTGGGCGCCGCGCTGATGTTCAGCAGTCCGTCGGTGAAGACGGCGGTGCCGAGGGACGGGGACCCGCCACCGGACGTCGGGACGATCGTCAGGCCGCTCGTGTTGCAGGCCCGGATGTTCTTCCAGGGGCCGACCTGCGCGGTGACCCAGCCGTATTCGGTGTGTCCCCCCATGACCAGCCTGCTGCCGACGCCGGGGCTCGCGGTGTCGATGCCGACCCTCGTGCCGTCGCCGACGTTGGTGATGGCTGCCCAGCCCGAGCCGCCGCATCCGGCGGGCACCGCGGGCGCGGCTGCCGGGGCCGCGGCGGCGGGCTTGGCGACAGGGCGGCTCGGTTGCCGCGCGCCGCTGTTCGCGGAGGTGCCGCCGGCCTGCGTGGAGCTACTTCCGGCGGCGGTTCGCTTTGTCGCTCCGGCCGGTGTCGGCCTGACAGGATCCGCCGGGGGCGGCGCAACCGGGGCCGAACTCCCGGTCACAGCAGGCCCGTCCGGGGTGGAGAGTGGGCCCGTCGCCGGCGCGGTCGTCGGATCCCCGGGCGCGCTGGACGGTGCGGCGCCGGGTCCTGTCGGTGCTCCGGTGTCGGCCTGCGGTGTCGCCTCCGGTGATGCGGTGCCCGGGGCGACCGGCGTCTGCGCGTTCGTCGGCCCGCCGTTTCGTGCCTCGGGGGTGGTGTCCGCAGGCGAGTGGAGCACGAACAGAGCGGTGGCGACCGCCGCAATGACGGCGGCGGCCGGCAACGCGGCGACGGCCGTGCGGTGTTTTCGGCTACGCCTGCGGGCGGGCCGGCTCGCGGCAGGGTTGAGTGTTCGGGGCGTGGGGCCGGATTGCTCGACGTCGCGGTGCACGATCGCGTGGCGATGTTGCGCATGCAACGCCTCCAGCGTCTGCGCCACGACGTCGGGGATTTGTTCGTACGCTATCGAGCCGTTCGCGGCGGCTCTTCCGCTCAGCGCACTGCGGTCCACGAACTGCACCACGACGTAGGGTATTTCTGGGAAGTCCTCGGTCCCGTCGCTGCGGTGGACGCCGACGACTCCGGGGGGATCCAGGGTCGCCGCGAGGCGGGCCTCGCTGCGGAACCGTTCCACGGCCACGGCGTGCGCGCCGAGTTCCGGATGCAGGATCTTCATCACGACTCGCCGGCCGAGCACGGCGTCGTCCGCCGACCACACCTCCGCAGCGCTGCCGTCGATCAATTGTTCGGCCAAGGTGTATCGGTCGCCGAAGACCGTCCCTGGTGCCCACATACCGCGCTCCCCGTAAAGCCTCGAAGGTCGGACGATCCGGAAGACCACCGGAAGACCACCGGAGGACCGCAGTATCCGGTCCGCGCCTGCCGATGGCGGGAACGCCCGACCCCGGCCCCCAAGGCTTGGGGAGCAGCCGGGCCCGGGTTTTCATTTTCCGCGAACGCACCTTACGCAGCAGGTGGTTCGCCCGGGTCGGCCGGTGGCGGTCGGGCGTCGCCGGCCGTCGCAGGCGACGGTCAGGCGCCCGTTCTCGTACGTTCGGCCGTCACGGTCCGCCGCCCGGTCCGGCCTGCCGGAGCCGGACGGCGGACCGTCGGTCACACGCGCTTGGACGCGTCCGAGCCGCCGCCTCCCGAGGACTTGCCGCCGAAGCCGGGGCCCTTGTTCCCGGAGTCGGGGCCGGGGTCGCTGGACTGTCCCCCACCGCCGCCGTTGCCGCTGCCGCCACCGCCGTTGTCGCCGTAGCCGCTGCTGTTGCTGCTGCCACCGGTTCCGGGACTCGTACCCGACCCGCCGTTGGAGGGCCCGGACGAGCCGCCACCGGACGGTCCCGGCGCGCCGCCACCGGAAGGCTTGTGGCCACCGCCCTCTCCGAGCCGGTTGTTGTGGGACTCGGACGAACTGCCGTTGGAGCGGTCGGGGTTGACACTGTTGCCGCTGGTGCCCGACTTGCCCGGTGTGCGGTTGCTCTTCTCGCGCATCTTGGCGTCGACGCTCTGCTGGGCCCCCGACTTGGCTTGCGGACCCGACTTGGCAGGCGCCTTGGCCGGAGGCCGGCTCTGCGTCTGCGGTGGGGCCTGCTTTTCGGCGGGCGTCCGGGCCGGCGGGGGCGCGGCCTTTTTGTCGCGGTCGGTGAGCATGTAGATGCGCGACCGGTCGTGCCATTGGCCGTCAGGGCCCAGGGTTATGCGGTTGGCCGCGTCCGTGGTCTGCCCGCCGCCGGTGTACGGCTCGACGGTCACCTCGGTCGAGGTCATGCCCGGGTCACCCGGCGAAGCCGGCCGGTAGAAGTTCTGCATCGCCTGCATGTACTTCGCCATCTCCGGAAAGAAGGCCACCGAGTTGATGAAGTCGAGGCCGTCGTCGAAGAAGTGGTCGACCTCGTACCGGCGCCGTTCGGCCCAGCTCATGCTTTGCCAGTTCCCGTACTGGGTCAGGTACCGGTCCACGAACTGCGGGTCCTGCTGTGCTCGGCGCACCATCCAGTTGAGGTAGTCCGACGTCAGCCGGCCCTGAACCTGCTCGAGTGCGAACGCCGCCACCTCGAACGCGGCGTTCTGCTTCACGGCGATGTTGACGTTGCGGGTGAAGGCGTCCTCGGTGGCCGACCTGGCGGTCTTCGGCGTGTACTCCGGTGCTGCCGGCTTCTCGGCCGTGGCGGTGCGAGGCTTCGCCGCGGGTTCGACGGGAGCCTCCCGCGGCACGGTCGGCCTCGTCTCGTCCCAGGTCCCGGGCTTGGCCTCGGGCTCCGCCGCGGGCGCGGGTTTGGCCTCGGGCTCGCCTGCGGGCTTGGCCTCGGGCTCCGCCGCGGTCCCGGGCTTGGCCTTGGGCTCCGCGGCAGGTGCGGGCTTGGCTTCGGGCTCGCCGGCGGTGGTTCCTCCGGGTGCGCGGAGGGGGTCGGTCTGCGTGCCGCCCGACCCGCGCGCGGGCTCGCCCGCGGCCGACTTGCCTTCGCCTGCCGCCGGCTTCCCCGCACCGGGGCGGGTTGTCGTACTCCCCGTGGTACCGCCGCGCCCGGACGGTTCGGTCGCGCCTCCACGACCCGTTTCAGGGGTGCCGTTGCCCTGGCCGGTCGAGGGTTTGCCCGCCTCCGGCGTCTCCCCGCGCGGCAGTTCGGCCGCTCCGCCCGAGGGCCCGTTCGTCACCGGTTTGGGGTTGTTCGTTCCCTTGCCCGCCGGGTCGCCGCCGGGCTTCTCGGGTCCGTCCGGGTAGCCGGAGGTGGTTCCGGGCTTGGGAAGTCGGTCGCTGTACTTGGAGAGTTGGTAGTCCAGGAAGCTCCGGCCCCGCAACTCCTTCACCGACTTGTTCGGGTCCGTGGCTTCGACGGCCTTGATGGCCTCGTACTCCAATGCGTCGGTCAACGCGGGGGCCACCCTGGACCTCGCGAAGTCTCCTCGGCGAGGCTGCGGAGCACCGGGTCGCTCCGCACGTCGCGGATCGGGCTGAGTTTCACCCGCTCCCGCTCGTCGACGATGTTCTTGGCGAATTCGTTGATCTCCACATGCTTGTACTTGTCGTCGAGCCCCTGGTAGGCGGCCTCCGTCAGGGCGAGATTCCGCAAGACATCGGGGTTTTTCACCGGTCCGTTTCGCAGCTCGGCGACGTAGTCCGCTACCGCCGCGCTTCGCTCCCGGAGAATCGTGCGGGCTTCGTTCTCGGCCCCCTGAATGGTCTTTGCGCGCTCTGCCATGAACAAGTTGACACCGGCGGCGACGTCCTTGGCGGTAACAAGCCAACTGTGCAGATGTGGGTTGACGAAAGGACCGCCGAGCCGGGCTTCGGTGATGGTCGTTTGGATGATCGAAGCCACGAAAAGCTTCGACATGAAGAACTTGGCATCACGTGGCACCATGTCCGGCGTAATGGGGACATTCCGCTGAAGCGCGTCCATGACGCGCCAGGACAAACTGGGCCCTCGGTTGTTACCGGGTTCCGGCAGGTTCGGTTCGTCGGCGTGGGCCCGCACTGCGGTGGCCGCCTCCAGCACTTGGACCCCGGTCACGGCCAAAACGAGCCCGGCCGCGATCCGGGTCCCTTTGACGGGTCGGCGCTTCGGATTTTTGTCAGATATGCCAGATGCCATGATTGGTGTCCTTTCGACAACGAGGTCGGGACCACCCGGTCGTTTGCCCACGGACTCGGCTGCTGTCGGAAATCCTCTGCTTCGACCGCCGTCGCGCCATGTGTGCGGGGAAACGATCAGTGGGGATCGCGGGTAGACACCCACAGGACATCCCAATGATCAGCCCTGCGGCTCGGGAGCGAAGCTACCGGCGGCGAATGTGGCCTGGGAATCGCACTTGAGCAACATCTGAGGTTCGGGCCAATCGGAATTCCGAATTCCGAATTTCGAATGTGGCCCCGTTGCGACGGCGGAGCGGTCGTATTGTGCGCAAGTTCGGTGCAGTACAGGGCAGTTGCGAAGTTTATTCATATTGTGATGATGGGCGTTGTGTCGCGCAGGTTCCGTCGTAAGCCCGTTCCGCCCGCTTGGTGAGAACCGGGTGGGCGAGCCGCCGTCCCGAACCCCCGCCGCGGGGTGCAGCTCGGCGCTGTGCCGGTGAGTACGCGGAACTGCCGCCTGCTCGGACCGGGCCCGCGAACTCGGCGATGTCGATCGCTCGGCGGAACGCCGAGTTCGCGGCTGTGCTCAGCACGTCGGCCGAGAGCTCCCCGTTGCTCTCGGCGCGTGCACGACGGCGGTGCCCCGTGGTGGAGCGGAGTGGGCGGACTGTTGTCGGGGTGACGAGGCCGAGGTCCTCGTCGGCGAACGAACCGGTTCGGCGGCAGGGGCCGGGCCTGTTCAGGAGATCGGTCGGTGCGTTGGTGGGTGGGATCAGACGCGTGCGCCGTTGTCGCGGGGCGCGCGACCGGGACGGCGGGGGCCGTGGCCGCGATGGTCGGGCAAGGTTCGGGATCGGGCCGCGCGTGGCGGCGAAGGGGCCGCGCGCGACTCCAACACGACGGCCAGAGGCGCGGCGACGCTCACCGTGGAGGCGGTGCCGGCCACCACACCGATCAGCAACGCCAGCGCGAAGTCGGCCAGTGAGTCGCCGCCCAACACCGCCAGCGTGACCAGGACGAACAACGCGCCGGAACCGGTGTTGACGGTGCGCGGCAGGGTCTGGAGCACCGCGGTGTCGGTGATCCGGGCGAGCGAGCGCTTGCCGTGCGCGGGCGTGCGGCGCAGTTCGCGGATTCGGTCGAAGACGACGACGGAGTCGTTGACCGAGTAGCCGATCACGGTGAGCAGCGCGGCCAGGAACACCGCGTCGACGGTGCGCCCCAGCCACGCGAAGGCGCCCACCAGGATCAGCACGTCGTGTGCCATGGAGACGACCGCGGCCACCCCGAAGGTCCAGCGGAACCGCACCGCGAGGTATGCCAGTTGCGCGGCGAGCGCGATTCCGAGGGCGATCACGGCCTTGAGCCGCAATTCCTTGCCCAGACTCGGACCGATGAACTCGTCGCGCACCTTCTCCGCTCCGCCGCCGAGTTCGCCGACCGTCGCGGTGATCCGCGCCTCCTCGGCATCGGTCGGCTTTCCCGTGCGTACGGTGAGTTCGCGATCGCCCGAGGTCTGCACGACGGCCTTGGGGAACCCGGCGTCGGCGAGTGCGGACCGGGCCCGGTCCGGATCGACCGACTGGGCGGTCGAGTACTCCACGAGCCGGCCGCCGGTGAACTCCACGCCGAAGTCGACGCCGCGTACCGCCACGCCGGACACCGCCAGGCCCAGCGCGAGCACGCCGGAGACGGCGAGCACGCGCCGGCGGTGCCGCATGAGGTGCGGATCGCGTCGGGCGAGCCACTCGCGCACCGGGCCCGCGTGCGCGATGCCGCTGATCCGAGGCCGGCGTCGTACCGCCGCCCGGCTCACGGCGAACTCGGCCAGGACCCGGGTGACCACCAGCGCGCTGACCATCGACGCGAGCACGCCGATGCCCAGCGTCACCCCGAATCCGCGCACCGGACCGGTGGCCAGGAAGAACAGCAGGCCGGCCGCGATCAGGGTGGTGACGTTCGAGTCGGCGACGGCACCGAACGCGTTGCGAAAGCCTCGGGTCAGCGACGGACGCAGGGCCGGTGCGGTTCGCGCGAGGTACTCCTCGCGGGCCCGTTCGAACACCAGCACGTTGGCGTCGACCGCCATGCCGACGGCCAGTACGAATCCCGCGAGTCCGGGCAGTGTGAGGGTGGCGCCCAGGCCGACCAGGGCGGCGTACGCGATCAGCCCGTAGCCGGCCAGGGCCACCGCGGCGAGGATGCCGAGCAGGCGGTACACGCACGCGATGAACAGCGCGGTCAGCGCGGCGCCGATGATCGCGGCCCACATGCCGGCCTCGATGGCCTGTTCGCCCAGCGTGGGTCCCACGGTGCGGTGCTCGACCGTCTCGACCGGGACCGGCAGCGCGCCGCCGTTGATCAGCAGCGCCAACTCGCGGGCCTCGCGTTTGTCGAAGTCGCCGGTGATGCGGGTGGATCCGCCGAGGATTCCGGTGTCGCAGCCCACCGACGGGTCGACCTGAGGCGACGAGACGACCTTGCCGTCCAGGACGATCGCCACGCGCCGCGCGGGCGTGCCCGGAGGCGCGCACGCGGCGTCCCCGGTCAACTCGGCCCAGGCCCGTTCGCCCCGACCGCGCAGGTCGAGCGTCACGTGCCAGCCGCCGCCAGCCGGCTCCAGGAGGGCTTCGGCCCTGTCTACGTCGGCTCCGGTCATCCGTGCCGCGTCCAGCGTCAGCATCCGGCCGGACTCGTCCGGCAGTATCCGTCGCCCGCCGGCGTCGGGTGAGGTCGTGGCTTCCGTGGTGTCGGCGACCTCGAGAACGGGATGGAAGGTGAGTTGTGCGGTTCGGCCGAGCACCTCGGCGGCCCGGCGCGGCTCCTGCACGCCGGGTAGTTGGACGATGATTCGTCGGTCGCCCGAGCGGACCAGGTCGGGTTCGGAGACGCCGAGCGCGTCGACTCGACGACGCAGCACCTCCAGGGCTCGATCGGTGGCGTCGCGGTCGGCCTTCGCGGTGGGCGAGTCCCGGGTTTCCAGGACGATCTGGGTGCCGCCGCGCAGGTCGAGGCCGAGGCGCGGCGGTACGGTCGCGGCGATGTAGGTGGACATGACGAGGATGGCGAGGGCGAAAAACGCCCGCACCTTGGTGGCACGTGGCAAGGATGGTCTCCACGGATACGCCGCGGCCGGTGGTCGGCGCGCGGCGATCGGACTCAGGGACGCTGCTCTGGAGCCCGGGGAGACGGTGGAGCGCGACCCGTCGGGAGCGCGAAACGGCGGGGTGAAGGGTCGGCGTCGGCGGCCGGCGCGCCGGTTCGATGCCCTGCGGGGCACAGGAGCGCGAAAACGTGCCCCACGAGCGCCGCGTCGTGGGAGTGGTGGAGGTGGTGCCGCTCGTTGGGCAGGTCGCGGGTGGCGAACGGTGCCGGCGGGCCGCGTCGCACGTCGCGGGTCGCCTCGTCGGCGATGTCGCGCACGTGCCCCGGATCGGCGGTGGTGTGCGCGGAGACCGAGACATGGTCGGGATCGGGTATCGCGACCGCGCGCGCGGACGCGGGGGAAGTCACCGCGCCGAGCAGCGCGAGGACGACCGCGATCAGCACCCGGAGCCATCCGCCGCGCCGGAAACCCCGGCGAGTGCGGGGATCCGCGTGGCGGCGGCGCGTGGCCGCGGAGCCGACGAAGCGACGACTGGCGGCGACGTGTCGCCGGGTCATCGCGCCCTCCTGGGTCTGCGCCGTTCCCACGCCGATGTGGGCACGAGTCGGTTCACACACGCAACGCCCGGCCGGCCGTCCGGGGTTCCCCGCATGCGATTCCCACCGCCGGAGGGCCGCCTGTAGTGAGACCGTGGCCCGGGCGACACCCAGGCCGGGGAACCGGGCGGGTGTTCATCGCTTCGAGGGTTGGCTGCGGCCCGCGACCTCGATCAGGTAGCTGCCGTCGTCGTCGATGGTCACGCCGTGGGTTTCGCTGCCGAAGGCGGGGAAGCGTCGGTCGAAGGCTTCCAGCGCGCGCAGGTAGCGCAGCAACGGGCCGTCGGCCGCGCCGATTTCCTCGCCCGGCAGCAGGACCGGGATGCCGGGCGGGGTGACGCACACCATGGCCGCCGCGGCACGGTCGGCAGCGGCGGTGAGCGGGACGCGTTCGGTGTCGCCCCGCATGAGCCGGCGGAAGGACGCCTGTGGCGGAGCGGCGGCCCGGGGCAGGATGCGGAAGGCGTCGTCGAGAAGTCCGACCAGGCCCGCGTCACGCAAGTGTTCGTGCATCGACGTGCACAGGTCGCGCAGCGTCAGGTCCCGGTAGCGGTGCGGATGTGCGGCCACGATCTCGGGCAGCACCTCCGCCAGGGGCGCGCCCTCGTCGTATCGGGCCTTGAAGTCGGTGAGCGCGTCGAGCAGCGTGCCCCACTTGCCCTTGGTGATGCCCAGGGAGAACAGGATCAGCGTGCTGTAGGTGTCGGTCTTCTCGACCATGACGCGCCGGGTCTCCAGATAGGCGGTCAGGACACGAGCGGGGATGCCCCAGTCGGTCATCGTGCCGCCGGCCGTGGTGCCCGGGCAGGTGATCGTCACCTTCACCGGATCCAGGAGGCACCAGCCCTCTTCCAGGTCCGGGAAGCCGTGCCACGCGGCGCCGGGAGCGAGTTGCCAGCAGGAGGGATCGGTGCGCAGCAGATCCGGTGGGGCGTCCGCGAACGGCACGGCCTCGCCGGTGGCCGGGTCGACCACCTCCTCGGGCTGCCACACTCCGAAGAACCAGGCGGGGCGGTCCCCGGCGGCGGCGATTCTGCGTCCCAGGTGCACCATCGCCCGGCGAAAGCGCACCGCCTCGGTCACCGCCTCGTCGATCAGGCAGCGACCCTGTGGGCCGTCCATCATCGCGGTGGCCACGTCGAGTGAGGCGATCATCGGGTAGAGCGGCGAGGTCGAACCGTGCATCATGTACGCCTCGTTGAATCGGTCGTGGGTCACCGGCGCCCGAGGGGTGTCCCGCACATGCACCATCGCGCTCAGCGAGAGCGCGGCCAGCAATTTGTGCGTGGACTGGGTCGAGAAGACCGTCGGCCGCTCCGGCCCGGGCAATGTCTCCGGGCCCACCGACATCCCGAAGCGATGCGCGTACAGCGGGTGAAAGCGCGCGTACGCGAACCACGCCTCGTCGAAGTGCACCCGCGCGACGCTCTGCCCGAGCGTGCCGGCCGCTCGTACCGCGTCGTAACACAGGCCGTCGTAGGTCGAGTTGGTCAACACGGAGTACACCGGCACGGGCGAGACGGCGTCCGTGGTCAACGGATGATCCGCGATCCGTGCCCGCAGTGCCTGCGGGGTGAGCGCGCTCGGCGGGACCGGGCCGGCGAGTCCGTAGCCGTTGCGGGTCGGGACCAGATACACCGGCCGCGCCCCGGACATCACCAGGCCGTGCAGGACCGACTTGTGGCAGTTGCGATCGATCAACGCGATCTCGTCGAACCCGATCGAGGCGTGACCCACGAGGCGGTCGGCGGCCGAGTCGCCACCGAGTACGAAGTAGGTGCGATCCGCGCCGAACACCCGCGCCGCGTTGCGCTCCGCCGCGCCGATCGGCCCGGTGTGCTCGAACAGCGATCCCAACTCGGCGACCGACACGGACAGATCACTACGAAAGAGCTGCTCGCCGAAGTATTCGTGGAACGCGCTGCCGATCGGGGACTTCAGAAACGCCACCCCGCCCGCGTGGGCCGGGGTGTGCCACGAGTACTCGAACGAGTCGTCGAACCGACGCAACGCCGCGAAGAACGGCGGGAGCAGCGCGTCCCGATACGTGCGGGCGGCGTGCGCGATCCGACCCGCGATGAAGCCGGGCGTGTCCTCCGACAACCACACGTAGCCGACCACGGTCTCCGCGACGAACAACGGCAGTTCCGCCGGATCGTGGTGGTCGAGAACCAGAAACGTCGGCAGGTCCCGAAAACGCTCGGCGACCGCGCGCAACACGGCGGCCGCGTCCGAATGGGCGTCCGCCGCTTCGAGTTCCCAATCGATCACGGCCGCCACCACACGTGGGTCGGATCCCAGTACGCCCGCCGCGTCCCGCGCTCGGGTCACACACCGCACATCGAAGCCATCGGCCTGAAGTACCGCTCGGATGCGTCGTAGTTGCTCGGCCCGGACGCCGTCGCCGTCGACCGCCTCGGATATCGCGAACACAACCGTTCCAGGAGACATTCGCACTCCTTCCCGCCCCTGGACGACCCGTCGGCCGTCCTCCTCCACGATCGGCCGCCCGATCGCCGGGGAGACGGTTCTTTGCCGATGACAACCCGGATGGCCTAAACAGGTGGATGCGCGGAGGACTCCGGCGTGGACTTTCGGGCCGAGTTTCGGTGTGTCTGCGACACGGACACCCCGGTCCGGAAACGGCCCCCGGCGTGCACAGCGGCAGGCGGCGGGCGGCAGGCGGCGGGCGGCGGGCGGCCGACGGGCGGCTCTCACGTTCGATCCGTTCCAGCACCGGATGAACCGCACCCGCGCCGCCACGCTGCACCCGGCCGGAGGGAGCTCCCTCTGACCGGGCAGCGGCCGGTTGAGATGCTTGCCGCGGACGGGAGAGAGAAGCTGCGGCATGGACGACCGCCGGGAAAGTGGCCGTGATCCCGCTGCTGAACGTCATCAGGCGGCGCCGGAGCCGCGGTCGGCGGCGCCCCGGGGGCGGCGGTCGAGCATTTGCGTGGTGACGTGGCCGCCTTCGGCGTGCGAGGCCACGCCCGCACAACGGCGCGGCCGGCGGAGGGGGCAGGCGAGCCCTCGAATTCCTTGTTGCGCGGGCCCGGTTCGGCGGCGGGCGCGCCGCGCTCGCGGCGGCCCGCGCGAGGCATGAGGCAAGGGAGCGGGGAATGGGGGATGGGGGAGGTGGCCGCGCCGCCGGGTGTGTACGGCTCGTCCGTCGCCTGTGCCGTCCGTAGTTCAGGCAGCTGTCGCGACGGGGTGGGGGGTACGTGAACAACGATCTTGCGCTGCTGGTGCCCGTGGGGTTGGTGGCGGTTTACTTCGTGCTGGGGGCGTTGTCCAAGCGGCCTGCCTCACCTGCGGAGTTCGCCGCGGCGAAAGCGGCTGCGGCGCTGCCGATCAACCTCTACCAGGCCGCGGAGTTCGCGGTTCCCAAGGTGTCGGCGCGCGAGCTTGCCGTCGACGGGCTCCGCGAGGCGGGTCTGGTCTTCGTCTCGCGGCGACGCGTCGTCCGGGCCTTGGACCGACACCGCAGGCCGACCGACGATCCCGTGCAGGTCGCGCTCTACGCGTTGCTTGTCGAAGACTTCCACGAGGGGCTCACCTTCGAGGAGATCGACCGCAGCGATGCTTTCAAGGCCGTGCTGCACGAGCACGCGCCACCGGTGTTGGCGCGTCTCCCACCGACGCACGGCGGCCGGCACCGGCGCATGCTGCGCCTGGCCATGGCGTCGGCGGCGCTGTTTCCCGGGTTGACGGCCTGGGCGATCGCGGTGGCCTGCGGGGTCGGCGGCTGGTTGCCGTGGGCCATGGCGGGTTTCTGCACGCTCGGCGTGTGGCCGCTGCCTTTCGCCTGTGTCGGGTTGGCCATCACGCGCTTCCCCGGGCCCCGGACCGATCCCGACGCGGTCGCGCCGCTGGTTGCCCGATGCAGCGCCATCGTCCGGGCGGGATGCGAGCCGGAGGCTCCGAGGAGTGCAGCGTGACGACACCTCCGGGTGGACCGACTTGGCGTCCGAGGACGGTCGGGGGCGCCTGTGTCAGGAAGGATGTGATTCCGGCGTGACCCGCCGGGCCGCGTGGTAATGCCGCGCGGTCCAGCCGTCGGAGTCGCGGCGGGCGACGATGGACACGCGTACCGGGACTGTGTCCCCGGTGGGTGGGGAGAAGTCCACGTCGGCCAGGGCCGTCACGGTCCGGTCGCCCAGGCGGCGCGCGTGCAGGAGCCGTGTCGTCGCCGTGGTCCCGGGGGCGACGGCCGTGTAGTAGGCACCGATGGCCTCTCGGCCGGAAGCCGGTTCGGTGCCGATGCCTTGGAACAGGGCTTGCGGATGGAACAGGTCGATGATGTCGCCGACGCGGTGTGCGTCGAAGGCGGTGCGGAAGCGGTCCAGCCAGTCGGCGACGACCTGTGCGGGCGCGTCGCGGTCGGTGTCGGGTGGGGTGGCGGTTCCTTCGGCCGGATCGTCGCCGACGCGTTGGTCCGCGCCGGTGCGTCCGTCGTGGACGACCTCGCGCTGCCACGCGGACCGGGGCTGGCGGTGCAGTCGCCAATAGTGTTCGGCGATGTCGTCGGGGTCGAAGTCGGTGCCGGGGGCGACCGGTCCGGCGACGGTGACGGCGGCGACGTGTACGCCGTCGGGGCCGTAGGTCTGGTCCAGCATCGTGACCAGGGCCCGCAGCCCGGCCTTGCCGAGGGAGAGACTGACGTAGTCGGCCTTGGGTTCGGGCATGCCGCCGGTGACGATGAAGGTACCGCCGCGTTCGGCGAGGGCGGAGGCGGTGTGGGAGGCGGCGGTGAGCGCGCCGAGGACGTTGACCGCCCAGGTGCGGCCGTGTTCGAGCGTCGTGAGTTGCCCGGGTGTGTCCGAGCGGACGATCGCGGCGTTGTAGACGACCACATCGGGCGTCCCCATGGCGTCGACCGCCGCGTCGAGTGCAGCGCGCAGCGCGCTCTCGTCCGCGCTGTCGGCCGACAGCCGCGTCACGGGCACGTCGTGACCGGCGATCGACGCGGCGACCGTGTCCAGTGACGCGTGCGTGCGCGCGACGAGCGCGATCGGCATCCCCTCGGCCGCGAACCTCCGTGCGACGGCGGCACCGATCCCCGGTCCCGCCCCGATGATGATCACTCCCGGCATTGCCGTCTCCCTTCGTGTTCCCTCGCGATCGCGGGGGTTCGTAGCGCGGGACGGTAGATCGTCACACCGATGTGAGGGTCAAGTCGTGCGCCGGGTCGACGCGCCGCGTGCGGGCAGCCCACCCCGAATGCGTCCCGGCCCATCGGAGTCGGACGCGCGCGCGACTCGGACCGAGTCGAGGCGGCGCGGTCGGGAATCGGCAAGCGCTTCGGGCCGTTTCCCCATCGTCCGCGACGCCCGATGGCGAGGGCGGGCGTGGTGGCGTCATCGACAGCGTCGGGGAGTCTCATGCGTATCGGGGATCTGGCCGAAGAGGCCGGTGTGAGTCGCAGGTTGCTGCGCTACTACGAGGAACAGGGCCTGCTGCGGCCGCTGCGGTCGGCGAACGGCTTCCGGGAGTACACGGCCTCCGACGTCGCCGCGGTGCGCCATATCCGCCTGCTCTTGGCGGCCGGCCTGCCGACCGCGGTCATAGGCCGTGTCCTGCACTGTGTGCACGACGACGGGGGACACCCCGTCCCCTCGGGCTGTCCGGGATTGGTTGAGCAGCTCAACCGACAGCGTGCGCGGATCAGTGCGTCGATGGCGGCGTTGGAGGCGTCCCGGGACGCGCTCGACGCCCTCCTCACCGACACCCGGCCCCGAGGCCGCCGGCGACCTCGGGGCGAGGCCACCACCGCGCGTGGGCCGGAGGTCCGGGACGATCCGAGTCACCGGGCCGGATTCGCTCGTCCGCACACCCCGTAGCACCCGGACCCCTGCCGGCCGACGGGGCGCGGAATCCGCGGTGGTTCCGGGGGCGGTGGGTGGTGGGCCGTGGTGTGGGTCGGGATGTTGCGGGTTGGCCGGGAATATTTGGTGGTGGGCCATGACAACTTCTTGAGGCGGCCCGGCCGTTCCATTCCTCCGGGCGTATTCGAGCACCGGTCACCTGGCGCGGGCGCCCCCGCCCGGAGGTTCCGGATGTGGCCTCCGTGCGGGTTCGGTGCGGGTCGCGCTCTGGCTGTCGCGGGTGTGGTGGTCCAGCAGGCGGGTGAGCAACCGGACGAACTGGTCGCGTTCGGCCGGGCTCAGCGGGGCGAGCAGTTCGTCCTGCAGGTCGTCCAGGACCTGGTCGAGGAGGCGTAGCCGGCGGCGGCCCCGGGCGGAGATGGTGATGATGTTGCGGCGCCGGTCGTCGGGGTCCGGTGCGCGCTCGACGAGGTCACGCTCGGCCAGTTCGTTGAGCACGCCGACCATGTCGCTGCGGTAGATGCCGGAGCGTGTGCTCAGCTCCGCCTGGCTGCCCGGCCCGTAATCCTGTAGCGAGGCAAGCACGGCATAGTGCCACTTGCGGGCTTCGACCCGGGCCAGCCCCTCGGTGATCAGCCGGTCCGACGGCACGCCGAGCTGCGACAGGAGCCGACTCGCCCGCCGGCGCAGCCGGTCGGGTGTCCTGAGCCCGCCGCCGTCGGGCATGTCTGCGGATTCGGCGCTGATCATGGCACCCATGCTACCCGTTGCATTAGTCCAACTAACGGTATAGGTTCGCTCACGCCCAAAACGATAGTGAGACTAACGTTAATGGAGCGAACTCCAAGGAAGGACGACCTTGCCCATCAAGACAGTGCAGATCCCCACCGCGGACGGCCGAGCCGACGCATTCGCCGCCTTCCCCGAAGGTGGCGGGCGGCACCCGGGGGTGCTGATGTACGCGGACGGGTTCGGCATCCGGCCCGTGCTGCGGGAGATCGCCCGCGAACTGGCCGGGCACGGGTACTACGTGCTCGTGCCCAACCTCTTCTACCGGCACGGCCCGGCACCGGTGGTCGAACTTCCCGAGTACATCGGCGAAGAGGTCCGGCCCGCGATCATCGCCCGGTTGATGCCCTTGATCCAGGCGCACACCACCGAACGTGTCCTGAGCGACGCCGACGCCTACCTCGGGTTCCTCGCCGCCCAACCCGAGGTCGGCGCCGGACCGGTCGCCGTGACCGGCTACTGCATCGGTGGTCTCCTGGCGGTACGCACCGCCGCGGCACATCCCGGCCGGGTGGCCGCCGTCGCCGGATTCCACGGTCCCGTGGGTGCCGACGGGCCCGACAGCTTCGCCAAGCTCACCGCCCGGGTCCTCTTCGGCCACGCCGAATCCGACCTGACGCCGGAGGCCCTGGGCGAGCTCAACCAGGCCCTGGACGCCGCGGGCGTCGACCACACCTCCGAGATCTACCCCGGCACCGTCCACGGCTTCACCATGGCCGACACCGACGCCTTCGACCCCGCCGCGATGCAGCTCCACTGGGACCGCCTGCTGCCCCTCCTCGGAAGCACCCTGGGCAACGGCTGAGGCTCCGGGCCCTGAACGGCGTTGACGGGCATTCCGTGCCTCCGACGTCGAGGCCGGAACGGTGGAGGTCGACGGGGCCAGGATCCTGTGCGCGATGACGAGTCGGGGGGACGGGTTCTTCCCGCTGTTCGTGGATCTCGACGCCACGGGCGCGCCGGTGGCGGTGCGGATCGACTTCGTTCCCGCGCCTGGCGACTTCGATCCGGACGACTCCCTTCGGCCGTAGCGCGCCCGTTCGCCGCGGGGAGGGCGGGCGGGGCAGGGCCCGACCGGTCAACCGGCGGTGTGCCAGGGGCCGACGCCCAGGCGTCGCGTGTCGCCGAGGTCGATCCCACCCGGGATCGGTAGCCGCTGCCGGGCCTGCCCCGGCAACGGCGCGACGTCGAGCCGGTGCCCGCTCGGATCGGCGCCCGCCGCGCTCGTGACGGTGTTGCGCCACGCCACCCCGGAGATCGCCCGCTCGCCGGGACGCAGCGTCACCGGTCGCGGCTCGGCCCGGAGGGTGTCGATGGTGGCGATCGAGGCAGCCCCCGGCTCGATCGCGACGTCGAGTTCGGTGTCGTCGGCGGCGAGGACGCGAATGGCGGGATACCCGGTCACGGTGCGGGTCGTATCGCCGCAGTTGACCATCGTCAGACCCATCGCCCGCAGCCCCATCGCGGCCTCCGGCTCCTCCGCCGTGATCCGAAGCCCGGATTCCGGGCAACGGGCGGGCGGGGCCCCGGTGTTCGACGTCGTCGACGCGTCGCGGTCCCTGGGCGCGGAGGACGTTCCGCTGCCCTCGGAGAGCGTGGGTATGGACGACGAACCGCTTCCGCCGGCATTGCGCGTCCTCGACCCCGACTGGTCCGCGCACCCGTTCACACCCGCCACGACCGCCGCCATGAGCAGCCCGTAACCCCACGCCCACCGGCCACGCCGCCCCGTTGTCATCCGACGATCATCACATGCCCCGTCGGAGGAGGTTCCGACGCCGCGGATCACCGCGTGGACGCGGTCGCCGATCCGCGCCCGACGTCGCGCCGCGCCCGCCCGCAGACTCCTGCGGCGAAGACGCGATGCGGAACCCGGCCCGTCGACCGACGAACCGGGTCCCGGCCGAAGCCGAAGTTCATCCGCAGGTAGCCGTCGAAGCCGAAGTACTCGCCGGGGCAGATCAGTGTGGACGCGCCCGTACGGATCCGGTGTCCGGCCCGCACCGAGTCGAGCGAGGTGGCGAAGCGCAGGAACACCAGTGGGGTGGCCATCGGGCGATGGGCCCGGACGAGCCCGCCGAGCGATCGCTGCCAGTCCTCGAACAGGGCCCAACCCTCTCTCATCGCCGCCCTGTTGCGGGCCAGGATCCGCGTCGACGTGGCCTCCTCCAGCGCGATGCCCGCGACGATGTTGTCGAGTCGGCCGGTGGCGATGGCGGCGTACTCGTGTCGCCGCCACAGGTCGCGGATCACCTGCGAGGGGCCGACCGCCCAACCGATCCGCAGGCCCGAGAGCCCGTACGACTTGGACATGCTGTCGACGCCGATGACCCGGTCGTAGCTGCCCACGAACGTGCGTGCGCGATCGCTGGGCCCCGACACCCGGGCAACGTGGCGGCGGCAGACACCTTGCGGGAGCGGACGGCCGCGTGGGCACGGCCCGGCCGACGGCGTCGAGCGTGAACCCTTCACCGTGCCGACCGGCCGTTGGCGGAGGGGGCGAAAACGTCGGCTCGTCGCTCGGTCGGTGCGTTTCTCCTCGGAGCGAGGAGCCCCGCGAAAGAACGGGGACCCGATCAGGGCCGGCCGGGGCTCAGGTGCGGCGGAAGAACTCGATTTCGCCGAGGGCGATGGGTTGTTCGGGGGTCGCGCCGGTTGCGGCGCGGATGGTCACCCGGACCGACGTCACGTTGCCGATGCCCATGCGGAGGGTCTGTGGGCCCGGCCGGTCGTCGAGGGTCATGGCGCGGGTGGTCGTTCGGCCGTCCGTGGTGGTGATGAGCAGGTCGACTCGGGTCGGCCGTGGCGCGCGGCGGAATTCCTCGGCTGCGGTGGAGACCCCACTGTTGACCACGACGCCCACCAGCCGGAAGGGGGCGGCGAAGGCGCAGGTGAGGGTGTCGCCGAGGGCCGGGGCTCCCCAATACTCGTTGGTGAGGCCGTCGGTGGCGTTGCCGGCGGGATGTCCGGGGGCTTCGGCGTCGGCGGTCACGGTGGTCGGAGTGATCTGCGCCGCCTTGCCGAGCTTGTCTCTGGTGTCCTCGAAGAGCGAGCGGGCGGCCGGGACGAGAAGGAAGCCGGCGATCACCAGGGCGATGACGACCAGGAGGGCAATCAGGCGCCGCACCAGCTGCCCCGACCCCGTGCGGACGCGGCGGCGGAACGGCCAAACAGTGCGCCACCAGGGCAGGGTCGGTGTGGGTGGGGGCGTGTGGAGCGAGGCGGCGCAGCGGCGGCAGAAGCGACGGTCGGGGCGATTGCGGGTGCCGCAGACCGGGCAGGGTGGGCCGTCCTGGGCGTCGTCGGTGCCGATCGCTCGGACGACGGGGCGTGGTGCCACGGGTTTCGCGGGCTGCACCGGCAGTACCGGGGCCGGCTCGGGGGGTGTGCGGGGAGCCGGCGCGGTGGGATGCGTGGGGGACGGGGGCGCTGTGGGGGGCGTTGGCGGGGCGGTCGGTCGGACCGGCGCGGGACCGGCCGAGGGCTCGGTGGTGGGTGGGGGCGGCGTCGCCGGCGGCGGTGCGGGGGGCGCGGTCGTCGGCTCCGGCGGTGCGGGACTCTCGGCGGTGTGTGGCATCGACACGGGGGTGTCGCCGGGCGGCGTTGCCGGTGGTTCGTTCGGCTCCTGTGACCAGCCCAGGTACGACCCGCAGTTGCCGCAGAAGTCGTCGTTTTCTTCGTTGGCTGCCCCGCACGTCGGACATGAGCGCATGGGTTCTTCAGTCCTCACTCGGGTGGGGTGGGCCGGGCAGGATTTCGATCCGGTAGATGAGGTGGACGGGGCAGGAGGCCCGGACGACGTCGTGGACGCGGGCCTCGTCGACGTCGGGGGTGCGGGCCGGCCGGACGCGGACGAGGAGTTCGCCGGTCGGGGCGGCCGGTAGCGCGGAGTTCGGTTCGGCCGACCAGGTCGCGCCGCCGCCGTCGGTGATGTCGGCGTGTACGCCGCAGCACAACCACAGGCGTTCGGTCAGGCCGCGGCGGGTGCCGCGCCATCGGTGCAGTTCGACCGCGCGGGCGACGACTGCCCGGCGCAGACCGTCGGGCCATGCGGGAGTGAGGTCGATGCCGACCCAGCCGGCCAGCCAGGGCAGGAAGTCGGTGGGGGCGAGGGTGGGGTCGAGGTACGCGGGGAGGTTGTCGAGGGTGGCGAAGACGGGGGCGAGGACGGTGTCGAGACCAGCGGTGAAACGTTGGGCCAGGTCGTCGTCGGCGTAGAGGGCGGGCAGCAGTTCGCCGATGGGGTGGGGGGTGGGCAGGCCGGGTACGGCGGCTCTGGTCATGCGGGTCCGTCGCTGCGGGCCGCTTGGCGGGCGGTGACGACGACCTGGTGCTGGTAGGAGAACACCAGGGCGTTGGCCGCGACTTCGATGCGCTCGGCGGCCCCGCCGCGGCGTCCGGTGATCGGGTCGGCCGGGAACAGGCGTACCTCTTCGACGAGTTCCGCACCGTCGACTTGTTGGAGGACGGCGAACACCTCGCCGTACTGAACGGGTCGGCCGAACGGCCAGCCGTCTCCGTCGGGTCCGCCGTGCAAGGGGTCGAGCCGGTGGAACAGGGCGGCGAGTGCGGCTTCGCGGACCCGGTCGACGTCGCCGGGGCGCGCGGCGATCAGCCGGGCGACCACGGTGACGCCCTGGTAGGCGGGGGGTTCGACGATCAGGCGGGTGCCGACGAGGCGGCGTTCGTCCAGGCGTTCGGTGATCGTGGACAGGACGTGCTCGGACGGGATCAGTTGCTCGAAGCGCAGGCGGTCGCCCTCCTCGGCGACGGCGTCGGGGACGATCAGGACGCGCACGGCGCCGGGTTCGTCGGGGACGGCCGGGAGGCAGCGCACGCGGCGTACGGAGGGGGCCGCCTGGCAGGCGATGATCTCGTAGTCGCGGGCGGTGACCGCGCGTTCCTGCACGCGCAGGACGGTGGGGGCGCGGGTCTTGGCGTTGTCCACGGTCTCGCCGTCGACGCCGCCGTGCGCGGCTTCGCGGTTGTCGACGTCGGAGACGTACGGAACGGAGCTGCGCAGCACGCGGATGGCGCCGCGGGCGACGTTGCCGGCGGTGCCACCGCCGGTGCGGTAGCGGGGCACGCGCAGGTGGGCGCCTTGAGCGGGGACTGCGCCGTAGTGGCGCATCGTGCCGTCGGGTTCGCGGACGGCGGGCGGGAAGGCGAACTCGCCGGTGGTGGCGTCGACGCGGACGTGTCGGTCGTCGGGGGCGGAGGCGCCGAAGTGTTCGACGGCCGTCCAGGTGCGCCAACCGTCGGGAGAGGACTCCTCGACGACGGGCGGTTCGCGGTCGAGCAGCAGGGGTGACCGGCTGAGGGCGAAGCGTTGTCCGGCGACGCCCTCGGAGACGCCGAGGTGGGTGTCGGTGACTGTCTCCGCGTGTTCGACGACCGCGGTGCCGCCGATGGTGAACACCTCGGCTTCGCGGATGGTGGGGGTCTCGGCGTAGAAGGGTTGGCCGGCCTCGGCGGGGACTACGCGGCAGCGCAGCCATCCGGCGCGGGTGCCGGCGACGACGGAGGCGGTGTGGACGGCGGGGACGAAGAGGATGATCTCGCCGGGTCGGTTGAGTCCGCCGGTGCTGTCGGAGCCGAGCTGGCAGCCGATCCAGCGCGCTCCGTCCCATGCCTCCCAGACCAGGGGTGGTTGGCGGGGGTCGACGCCGACGCCCTCGACGCGGCTGTCGAGGCGGACCGCGACGATGCATCGGGGTACGGCGGTGGGCAGGCCGAGGAGCATGGCGTCGCCGGGGGCGGGGCGGGGTTGGAAGCAGGGGATGTCGGTGCCGGCGGCGAGCGCGGTGGTGCGGTCGTGTTGTCCGCCGGAGACGGGCGCGGTGACCAGGCGGATCAGGCTGCTGGGCACGATGGCCAGGTCGTCGGTGGTGGCGAACACCACGGGTTCGCGGGTCTCGTTGCCGGTGGTGGCCACTTCGGTGCCCGCACGCAGGTGCACCGTTTCCGGTTGCGGCGCGGACAGCCAGAAGTCGACGTCGGCGGTGGCCGCGGCGGGTGGGAACAGGGTGATGCCGAGCAGGTCGAGGAACGCGGCGTAGTTCTTCTCCGGGACGCGGTTGAGGCGGTAGAGGAGTTGGTCGACCATGTAGGCGAACGTCTCGATGAGGGTGACGCCGGGGTCGGAGACGTTGTGGTCGGTCCATTCGGGCGCGCGTTGCTGCACGTATCGTTTTGCCTCGTCGACCAGTTGCTGGAAGCGCCGATCGTCGAGGTTGGGTGAGGGCAGGGCCATCAGCGCCCCCCCGCGTTCGGTGCGGCCTGTGGGTCGGCCGGACTCTCCGACGACGGGATGGTGTAGAAGGGGAAGACCAGGTTGCGGGTGTCGTTGGTCGCGCGCACGGTGTAGTGGATGTCGATGTAGAGCACGCCTTCGTCGACCGTGTCGAAGGCGATCAGCACGTCGCCGACCTCGATCCGCGGCTCCCAGCGCTCCAGCGCGATCCGGGTCTCGTGCGCGATCCGTCCGGCGGTGGCTCCGTCGCCGGGGGCGAAGACGTAGTCGTGGATGCCGCAGCCGAATTCCGGTCGCATCGGTCGCTCGCCGGGTGCGGTGCCCAGGACGAGTCGGATCGCCTCCTCGATCTCCCGGTCACGCTCGACCATGCCGATGCCGCCGGTGGGGCCGACCCGCAGCGGGAACCCCCAGCCGCGGCCGATGAATCGTCCGCTCACATCGGCCCTCCGATCAGGACGTCGAGCGCGCCGGTGACGATGTGCGCGCCGCACGCGGTGGTGTCGCGCACGCGGGCCGCGGGCAGGCCGCCGATCAGGACGGCGCCGGTGCCGGCGGCGGCCGGGTTGGGCAGGACGACGTTGGCCGGGCCGAGTGCGACATGCGGTACGACCACGCACACGTGCAGGGTGCCGGTGACGGCGGCGGGGCGGCCGCCGATCAGGACGGTGGCGACGGCGGCTGCGGCACCCGGTGGCGGGGTGGTCAGGGCGCCGCCGTGGTCGGTGGTGTCGCCCGTGCGGGCTGCGGGGGGCATCGTCGCTGCTCCTTGGCTGTGGGTGGATGAACCACGGGTATGCGGCGCTCAGTTGATCCGGATGAGCCGGGCCTTGAGCACGCCGAGCAGGCCGCCGTCGATGGTGACGCCGGTCTTGCCGTTGATGTCGACCGAGCGGCCGTTGATGGTGACGTCGCCGGTGCCCGCGTCGAGGGTGATGCCGGTGGGGGACAGGGTCACGGACGTTGCGGGGCGGCGGCCGGTCGGCGCGTACACGGTCAGTTCGATGGTGTTGGCCCGTTCGTTCAGGCGGACCTCCAGACGCTTGTTGCCGCTGGCCAACCGCACGCCGGACTGCCCGCGCGCGGTGTCCAGGAGTTCGAGTCGGTGGCCCGAACGCGAGACGAGGGAACGGCGGTTGACCTTGCCGCTGGTGCGGTCGATCAGCGGGACGTCGTGCGGGGATGGCTTGTCGACGCCGTTGTACAAACCGCCCAGCACGTACGGGCAGTCCAGCAGGCCCTGTTCGAAGCCGACGAGTACTTCGTCGTTGACCTCGGGGGCGAACACCCCACCGCCGCCTCGGCCGCCCCACTGCACGGAGCGGACCCAGTCGGTGACGTAGGTGTCGTCGAGCCAGGGGAACTTCAGCCGCACCCAGCCGCGTTGGGCGTTGCCCTCCTCGCGGACGTCGGTGACGATGCCGATCGCCAATCCGGGCATGCGGGGTCCGCGCGAGGGTGCGTTGGCCCCGGTGGCCAGTCCGGCGAGGGAGCGGTCGGAGACGGGGCTGACCACGACGGTGGTGCGGTAGCCACGGTGTGGTTCGAGGACGTGGTGCGCGGCGGTCGCGGTGTAGCGGCCGGAGAAGGCGGGCCCGACGTTGCCGAGCGTGACGGGTTCGCCGGCGCGGAGTTTGGGGTTGCCCTCGGCGACCGCCTCGACCTCACCGAAGCCGGAACTCACCGTGGCCGCCGTTGCGCTCGCCACGGCGCGGGTCTCGGCCTGGGTGCGGTAGGGGGTGTCCGCGATGGTGGTTCGGGTGGCCGTGCCGAAGACGCGCCCGACCACCCTGGGGCTCATCCCCGGGGCGACCGTGGTGCTGGTCACGGATGGGCTCTTGGCCACGAGCGGGGTCTTGGTGGTGACGTTCCAGCCCCGTACCTCGACGTCGGCCGCCCCGTCGGCGCCGGTGAGCACGGCGCGCAAGGCGAGGAGGTTGCGGCCGTATTCAAGGACGACGGGACTTCGGCCGGCCGGTGTGGACGGGGGTGGCGCCGTCGAGGCGGCCCTGGGTTTGACGAATTGCAGCAGGCCCTTGTCGTCGACGCCGACCTGGGCACCGCTCTCGGCGGCGAGGTGGCGGAGGAATTCCCAGTCCGAGACGTTGGCCTGGGTCAGCTGCTTGTGCATGATCGGCGCGGCCTCGATGCGGCCGCAGGCGAGCCCGGCGCCGGCGGCGACCTTGCGCACGATGTCCGCGGTGCGCATGTTGCGGAACGCGACCACCTTGCGGCCGCGTTGCAGGCGGTGCGCCTTGGAGGAGGCGCGGATCACGGTGAACGAACCGGTGGTGTCCGAGTCCAACTCGATGGCGGTCACCTCGCCGGTGAACAGGCGCTCGCGGGTGCGGTCCCGTGCCGTCTCCACGGAGATCTTCACGGGCGTGCCGATGCCGATCCCGGTGGCGGAGAGCAATTGGTGGTCGGGGTCGCGGTAGGACAACAGTGCGGTGTCGGGCAGGCCGACGCTCTCGTCGACCTCGCACGCGACGAGCTGCGCCACCCACGCCGCGGGCAACTCGCCGGGCGCCTCGACGATCGGATCGGCCGCGAACGACCGGCCTGGGGGCGTCATGCGGGGTCCTTCCACGTCGGCTCGTCCCGCTCCGGCTCGCCCAGGGCGGGGACGAGCAGTTCGGTGCCGGGGGCGAGGGTCATCGGATCGTCGATGTCGTTGGCCTCCGCGATCGTGCGCCACAGCGTGGCGTCGCCGTACTCGTGCCAGGCCAGCAGGGCCAGACTGTCCCCGGCCACCACGCGGTGGGTGCGGCGCGCCTCCGGCGAGCCCGAGGTGGGGTTTTGGCCCGCCGGTGCGGAGCCGGCCTCCTCGATGGACAACGAGCACGTGGCGCGCAACGGTTTCCCGTCGACGTCGAACAGCGTGTACGACACGGAGAAGTTGGACAGCACCCCGTCGAAGGACGTGGTCTTCGCCGTGCCCCAGTCGAACCGCACCCACGGACTCGCCGGCTTCTTGGCGGCCAGGCTGGCGGGGGTGGGCACGCACGCCAGCATGAGCTGCTCCACGGCCTTCTCCACCGAGTTGTCGTGGGTGGCCGTCGCGTCGAGGAAGACCTCCAGGGACAACGAGCGCGGCCCGCTGCCGACGAATTCCGGCAGGGACGACTGCTCGGCCATCCGCGACGGCGACCGCCGCCACTCTGTGCTCTTGGTCAGCGACAACTTCGCGGGATTGAATTGCAGCGTGATGCGGGCGATGCGGCCGCCGGGCCGGGCGCCCACCGTGGCCGGCGGCTCCATGATGGTCAACTGGGCGCGGGCCCGGCTGGTACGGGCAGCGGGTGACACGCTGTCTTCCCCCAATGTCGGTCGGAGCGGGTTGCTCGGTCGGGGTCGGGCCTCTTTCGGTCAGGACGGGCGCAGACCCTCATGGGCGATTTCCAGGGTTTCCACCGCCGCCTGGGAGTTCGCCGGATCGAACGACGGACCCTGCCAGCGCACCGGCACGATGCCCAGCACCTGCCAGCTGATGATTCGCCCCAGGTCCGGTTTGAGCGCCACGATCTCGCCATCCTTGGGTTCCACCCGTTGGATGATCTCGCTCAACCACCGCGCGATCTTGGTGGTATCGGTGGTGACCGGGCGGGTCAGCGTGATGTTGGACCAGGTGATTCGTCCCGGTAGTTGCCACGCGAAGCCGTTGTTGCCGCCCTCGGCGTACTGCTCCATCTCCACCTCGGCGCCCAGACCCGAACAGGTGTGGAAGGCGCCCAGGTCGTTGCCGCCGATGGCGAGCTTGAAGAACACGCTCGTCGCGAAGATGTTGTCCGCCATGCGTTCGTTTCCATGCCTTTCTCGCGACGCGGGAACCGGGTTCGTTCGTGCCCTGTGAGGTCAGCGTCGGTTGTCGTAGGGGCGCCCGGCGCGTTCGCGCCCTCGGCGAAGGTCGGCACGGAGGAGTCGGCTCAGCGGTTCGACGAGGCGTCGGGCCAGGTCCTCCAGATCCGGGGTGGGGAGCGGTTTGGGCTTTGCCTCCTCCGCCGAGGCCCGGGTACCGGTGGAGGTGGTCGTGGCGGAGGCGGTTCGGGATCGGGCGGGGGTGGTGGTGACCGGGATACCGGTGACGCCCGGTTCGGCGGCGGTTCGCTCGGCGAGGGACCGTGGTGTGGGTGCGGTGCCGGGCGTCGGGGATGGTGTCGTGGGCAGGACCGCGGCGTTGCCTGCGGGCGGGGTGCGCTGGACGGTGCGGACCGCCAAGGGTTGCGGGTGCGCGAACAGGGACGGTGTGGGCGCGGTCGATGGCGGGCGCACGACGTCGGCGGCCAGGGGCGGGGAGGGGTGGGGCGAGAGGGGCGCGCCGGTGAGCGGGCCCGGCAGGGCCGGGGGATGCGGACGGACGGTCGGGACGATGTGGGTGGAGGGGTCCGAAGCGGTATGGGTCGCCCGGGTATCGGTCGCGCGTTGAACCGTGGGGAGTGGCGTGCTCGGTGTGTTGCGCGTGGTGTGCGGGCGACCTGTTGCACCGGCGGTGTGTGTGGATCGACGGCCTGCCATGCCGGTACGGGTGTCTGTGTTCGTCGTCGGCGCGGTGGGGCCGGTGCGCCCGCCGGTGTCTGTACGAGCCGCCGGGAGCACCCGGAACGTCGGGTCGGAGGCGCCGGGCGGCGTCGGGATCGTCCGTGGCCGGATTGCGAAGCGTCGACGCGGTTTGCTTCCGGACGCGGGGTTCCTGCGCGCGTCTGCCGGTCGGCCCGACTCGGCATCGGCGAACAGGCCGCCGCTCCCGGCCGTGTCGCCGCGCTCGGACGACGGTTGCCGCGACGTCGTTGTCGGTACGGCGTCGACGTCGCGTCGCCAGGTGACCGGCACTGCCGGCCGGCCGCCGCCGGACGTCGGCTGAGGCGCGGAAAAGCCGCTGCCCGCACCGGTGTTGACGCTCAAGGGTCGACCGGAGAGCAGCGACCGGAAGCGCCGGCCGGTGACCGAGGGGGAGCCGTGAGCGCGGCCGTGGCCGCTGTCGTTGTCGGCCGCGGACTTCGGGAGGGAGCGGTGCGCCGAGGGGAGGCGACGGGCGACCACCACGGGCGGTCGTGACGCGGTGGGCGAAGTCGTGACGCCTTCCCCCGCCTTCGGGTCCGTTCCTGGCCCGGGGGCTCCGCCGGCCGAGCGTGGCGGTGCGACGGTCGTGCTGCCGGCCGGGAGACGATCGGCGGGAGCGCTGCGGGTCGCTGGTCCCGATTCGACGGCGCGTTGCATGCTCGGGACCGACGAGGTGGATTTCCCGGGCTCCGAGGCGATGTCGGGCGTACGCACCGGCATCGGCGGCGATGCGCCGGCCCGGGTCGACATCGGCCCGGCCGCGGTGTGCGACTCCTGCGGAGGTACCGGATTCCGGTGGCCGACGGGTTTCGCCGGGATCTGTGCGCTTCGGCCGGCACCGAGCAGTGGCGCGGCCCCCGGCAGTGTGGATCCGGCCGTAGGCGGAAGTGCTGTGAGCGGGGCGCCGATTCCCATTCGGGTCCGGGACCGGGGCGAGGTCGCGTCGGTGTCGGGCCGCCGCGAGCCGGCCGCGGGTCGGACGGGGGCTGATTCGCCGCTCCGGTCCTGGGTGAGGGCGGGCGATGGCGATGGCTTATCCGACGGCTGATGTGGTGCCGGTTCCCGATCCGGTGACGACTGTGGCGGACGTACGCGTGACCGGTGGGCGTGCTGCGCCGGCTTTGGCGCAGTGGTTGGCGTCGGGGCGTCGTGGGTTGCCTGCCGCTGCACCATGGGCATCGCGGCGCCACCCTGTCCGGACGCCCCGGGGCGGGGTCCGATCGGTTCGCTCGCCGCTGGGAACAGCGCGGCCCCGGTGGGAAGTTCGTGCATCGGTGTGCCCAGTGCCGGGCGTACGGTCGCGGGCCGTCGCGCGGAGGCGCGTCCGGGCGGACGGGGTGATTCTCCCGACCCGTCGCCCCTCGCGTTGGTGGCCGTTCCGCTGTCCGGGGTGGCCGGCGGCGCGACGTCCGCCTTTCCCGGCACCGCCACACCTGCGTCGGGTGTATTGCCGGCCTGCATGGGGATCGCCGCCACCCGACGCAGGGTCATTGCCGGCCGCCGGGCCACGACCAAGGACGGGCGTACCCGATGCGGGCGTACGGCGGCGGGCCGAGCGAGCGGGGAAACCTCGGGCGAGAGCCCACCGGTTGCCTCAACGTCGTTCGAACCGTTCGAGCTGTTCGGCCCGTCAGGGCCGTTCTCCGGCGTCGCGGGATCCAAGACCAGTCGCTGCACGGGCGATCCGCCGCCCGAGGCGGTGGAGGTCGGTTTCCGAACGGACCCTGGCGGGACTTCGGTCCTACGGCCGCCCGTGCCGGTTGCCGTCCGCCCAGGCCCATGCCCAGGCCCAGGCCCGGTGTTGGGCCCGGGCTCCGCTTCCGCCTCCGGTCGGGCAACCCGCAGCAGCAGGGGGCCACCCTCGGACATCGTCCGCGATGCCACGCCCGGTCGGACCACCCCGTGAATGAGCCCCGCCGGTGCCGACGGCAGTACCGCGTGCCCCAGTTCGCCGGCCGACGCCGGGTTCTGCCAGGAGGCGAGCCGTGACCGGAATCGGAGCCCGTCGCTGACCGCGATCGAGGAGCGCGCCGTGGTCACCACCGGTGGTGTGACCCGCCGCCAACCACCGTCCCAGTCGCCGGCGGCCGAGTGCAGCTCCGCTGACGGGCCTTCCACCGGTTCGTCGTCCGTCGGGACGCCGACCGCGTCCGGCAGAGCCGCCCGGGCCGCACGGCGTTCCCGCCGCCGGAGTCGATCCGCCAACCCCACGTGTTCACCCGCCTTCGTTGACGCGGGTGTTGATCCGCGCGATCTCCCGGACCCACTGCTGTCGTTCGCCGTGGGTGAGGTCGAGGATGTCCTCGCGTTGCCAGTGGAAGTGGTAGGCGATGTACGCGATTTCCTCTCGCAGTCGAGGAAGCGCGTACGTCACGATTCCCCCAGGCGCCCACCCGAGAGGTCCACCTCGAACGAACCGTGGCACAGCGGGCAGGTCACCGCCGCGTGAGTGTGGCCCTCGCTGTTGATCCGTCGGTAGAAGTCCTGGAGGAAGGCCACGTCGGTGGCGTACATGCGCTCTACGACGCCGGCGTGCACGTCGGTGACCGTGCCCAGTCGGGTGATCACCTGGCTGAGCAGCACAACGCTCAGGTACGCCGGGTTCTCCTTCACCCGCAGGTCGATCTGCGGGCGCAGTTCGTCCCGTGCGGTGGCCAGCCGCATCGAGCCGTTCCGGTGCAGCGTGCCGTCGTCGTCGAGGTAGCCGCGCGGCAGCTCGAACTCGAACTCGGTGCGCAGTTCGTGGCGTTCGCGGCTCGGCACGGGTGCGGGCGCGGCATGCGACTCGGTGGGCGCGGTGGCCTCGAGGATGTCGTCCAGGCCGCCGGCGGTGACCGTTCTGCGCCTCATTCGACCACGATCTCCTCGAAGGTGATGGTGACGGCCTCGGTGGCGGCGCTGGATTCGCCCGCCTTGAGCGAGGGGCCCTCCCATTTGCTGGCCCATCCCTGCATGAGCTGGATGCGTCGAACCGTCTCGCCCGTGGAGTCCTTGATCTCGATGGTGAGGTTCTGGCGGGCGGTGTCGACGGCGCCGTTGTTCAGCGTCTCCTTGATCCAGGTGGTGAATTCGCTGCTCTTGTCGAGCCCGCGGGTGATGGTCACCTCGCCGGCCTGGCGCGCGCCCGGCTGTTTGCGGATGATCTGCTTGCCCTCGGCGGTCACCTGGCGGACCTCGACGACCTCCTCCTCGACGGTCAAGCCGCTGATCTCCTGGATGGATTCGACGAGATAGCCGCCCAGTTGCACGCCGAAGACGTGGGTGGAAAGAGCATCGCCCTCTGCCATGGCCTTGTGTCACCTTTCCGGTGGGGAAGTCGTGCGGGTCACTCGTCGACGAGGCTGGTGCTGTCGGAGAACTGGGCGAGGCGGAAGATCACGAACTCGGCGGGTTTCACGGGTGCGACGCCGATCTCGCAGACGACCCGGCCCAGGTCGATCGACTCCTGCGGGTTGTTCTGCCGGTCGCACCTGACGTAGAAGGCCTCCTCCGCCGTGCGGCCGAACAGCGCGCCCCGGCGCCATTCCTCGGTGAGGAACGCGGTGACGTTGCGTCGGATGCTCGACCAGAGGCGGTCGTCGTTCGGTTCGAAGACCACCCACTGGGTGCCCAGGAGGATGGACTCCTCCAGGTAGTTGAACAGGCGCCGCACGTTGAGGTAGCGCCAGGCCGGGTCGGAGGAGAGGGTACGTGCCCCCCAGATGCGGATGCCGCGTCCGGGGAAGGCTCGGACGCAGTTGACGCCGATCGGGTTGAGCAGGTCCTGTTCGCCTTTGCTGAGGCGGATCTCCAGGTCCACCGCACCGCGGACGACCTCGTTGGCCGGGGCCTTGTGCACGCCACGCTCGCCGTCGCTGCGGGCCCAGACGCCGGCGACGTGGCCGCTGGGCGGCACCAGTGTGTTGCGGCCGGTGGCCGGGTCGAAGACTTTGATCCAGGGGTAGTACACGGTGGCGTAGCGCGAGTCGAAGCCGGCGTCGTCGTTGCGCCACGTGCGCACCCGCTGCGCGTTGAGCGCGGGCGGCGGGTCCAGGATCGCGACTCGGTCGCCCATCTGCTCGCAGTGCGAGATCACCGCGAGCTGCACGGTCTTGACGGCCTCGGCGTCCAGGTCGCCGCGTCGGTGTGCGCTCATCAGATCCGGGACGGCGACCATGGTGATCTCGTCGATCGCCTCCAGGCCGGAGAATCCGGTGCGGGCCGACGCGTCGCCGACGTACTCGGCCGCGTCGTGGCGGGCCACGCCGGTGTCCGGGGCGGCGGCGGGCGCGGTCGGGAGGGCGACGGTCTGGCGTTCCGGGCGGGTCTGGGCCGTGCCCGGCTGTTCGGTGACCTCGATGAGCTTGGACTCGCGGACCTGGTTGACCAGGTATCCCCGGACGCTCTTGCGGGTGGAGGCCTCGTAGGTCTCCACCACCGTGCCGTCCTGCCGGACCAGCAGCTTGAAGCGGTCCTCCGGGGGATTCTCGCCGTCCACGTCGGCGACTTCGACGGAGAGGTCGGTGCCGGCTCCGGGGCGAGCCGAGACGAGGAATCCGCCGATCGCGGTGGGAACGGGTGCCGGCGGAAGGGCCTGGGGTTCGTTGTCGGGCCCCTCGGCGGGGCCGCCGACGCGGACGACGTAGGCGGTGCCGCCGCCGTTGGCGAAGTAGCCGTAGACGGCGTGCGCCAGATAGGTGTCCGGGGTGAAGGTGCCGAAGGTCTGGACGTACTGGTCCCAGTTGGTCACCAGGGTGGGCTGGTGGAAGGGGCCGGTCTCCGCGAAGCCTACGAAGGCGGCCACGGCGGTTCCGACGCCTTCGATGGGCCGCGCTCCGGACTGCACCTCCTCCACGTATACGCCCGGGGTGAGGTACGTCGGCATGCTCGCTCCTTCGGCTGGCCCACTGGGTCGGATCTCGGTCGAAGCCGAGTCTTGCCCTCGAAGTCCCGCTGCACGTAGGCCCCAAGGTCCCGCACCCGGGGCAACCACACTGCCTTTCAGGGCACTCGGCCGGGGCATGCGGGGGCCCGAGCCGTGCCCGGGGGTGGGTTCAGCGGCGGGGGCGGCCGGTCGGACCCGGGACGGGGTCGCCCGCGTCGCGGTGTGCGACGTCCGGATCCCGCCCGCCGGGACCGCCGGCCAGCCAGGGGCCGAACTCGCTTTCCAGGACCAGTCGGCCGAGCTTGTGGTACTCCTGCAGGATCGCCGCCACGACCTGTTCCATCGTGAGCGGCCGGCCCGTCTCCGCCGCCAAGTAGGCGGCGGTCACCGCGCATGCGCGGATCGAACCGCCCGCCAACTCGAAGCGCCGCGCGCAGAATTCGAGGTCGAGTTCCGGGTCGCGGGGCAGCTCCGGGCCCAGGCAGCGATCCCACAGGGCGAGTCGCTGCCGGGCGTCGGGCATGGGGAAATCCGCGACGACGTCGAGTCGTCGGGTGAACGCCTCGTCGAGATTGGCGCGCAGATTGGTGGTCAGGACCGCGATGCCGTCGAAGGACTCCATGCGCTGTAGCAGATAGGCGGATTCGACGTTGGCGTGGCGGTCGTGGGCGTCCTTGACCTGGGAGCGTTTCCCGAAGATCGCATCCGCCTCGTCGAAGAGCAGGATTCCGTTCACCTCGGCGGCCTCGACGAAGATGCGTTCGAGATTCTTCTCGGTCTCGCCGATGTACTTGTCCACGACGGTGGACAGGTCCACCACGTACAGGTCCATCCCGAGCGCGGCGGCGACCACCTCGGCGGACATGGTCTTGCCTGTGCCGGACTCGCCGGCGAACAGCGCGATCACGCCGCGCCCCCGGCCGCCGCCGGGGCGCATCCGCCATTGCCCGAGGACCTGTTCGCGGTGCCGCGCGCGGAGCGCGAGTTCGCCGAGTTGGCGGCGGGTGGTGGTCGGCAGGACGAGATCGTCCCAGCCGACCGCGGGTTGCACGCGGCGGGCGAGTCGTTCCAGCCCCGCGCCGTTCTGCGCCCGGACGGCGGCGCGCAGATCGTTCGAACGTATCGCACGTCCGTCCAGTTCGGCCATCCGGGTGGCGACGGTGGCGGCCTTGCGGACCTGGTCGGTGTCGAGCCGGTACGAGACCACGGCATCGGTGAGTTCGTCGTCGGGCAGGTCGGGCGGATTGGATGGGTCGGATGGGTCGGATGGGTCGGGTCCGTCGGGAGTGGCGGGGGTTGCGGTGGCGTCGGCGAGGGCACGCCGCCACTGCCGGGCCCGGCGTGCGGGCGAGGGCGGGGTGACGGTGAACTGCAGGGGGCTCTCCGGCGACCACAGGGGATCCCAGACCTTGCTGCCGTGGGTGATCAGCGGCATTCCGCCGGACGCCGTGCACACCTCGTGCAGGAGTCGGCCGTGTCCGGTTCGTTCGAGGCCGAGTGCTTCCAACGGGCCCAGTACCACGCCGGATCCGTCGAGCCTGGCCTCGGTGGCCAGGGCGCGGGCCAGCCGTGCCGGTGCCGGGGTGGCGACCAGGGCGAGTACGTCCACGACCAAGGGGCGTCGACCGACGGCGGCGAGCGCGTCGACGGCCAGGCGGCCCGGGTCGCCGCCGCGGTCGAGCAGGTGGACCAGCCCGTTGCCGGTGCCCACGGCGTGGCCGACCCGGAGAGTGTGTTCGGGATCGGGGTCGGGTCCGGCTCGCCCGACGTGGACCAGGCCGAGGAGTCGGCTGTCGATCGTGTCGTCGCCGAGCAGGTGCGCGGTGATGCGATCGGGAACGCGCAACACCCTTGACGGCAGCGGTGATTCGGCGTCGCCGATCTCCACGAGTCCGGCGGCGACCAGGGGCGCGGACGGGGAGAGGCGGAAGCGCCCCGCTCCCGCGAGCGGCAGGTCGCACAGTTCCAGGGCAAGGCCGATGGTCGGACGGCGGCGGGTGAGGTCGTCGTTGAGGTAGCCGTACAGGCGCTCGAAGCGCGGGTCGATGTCCGGCGCCATCGCCACCAGGAGCAGTTCGACGTCGAGCGCGGTGAGGGCGAAGTCGGCGGCGAGGCGGCCGAGTCGACCGCCGGTGGGCCGATGCCGCGCCGACGACCGGGCACCGTTGCCGGCGGCGGGCAGGATGGCCGGCGGGTCGTCCAGGATACGTTCGACCGCCTCGGGGGTCAGGTACTGGCCTCGGTAGGGGTCGTCCGGATCGGGGTCGACCGCCCGGCGGGCGGCCACGGCGTGTCGGACCCGGTCCTCGACGCGGGCCAGCCGTTCCCACAGGTCGCGGAGGCCGACGTCGGTGTCGTTGGGGCGGGTGTGCAGGTCGGGGGTCATCCGCTGGTACCGCCGCGACGCCGGCGGGCCGCGGGCAGGGGCCGTTCGCGTTCGGCGGTGAAGCCGTCGGGGCCGGGGTCGGACACGCCCTGGTAGCGCAGCCGACGGCCGGATCCCGTCTCGACGTCCCGCGCGCCGGCGGCGGTGCGCACCACCAGGCCCTCGGTCACCGGTGGGCCCGTCGGGACACGTTCGCCGGCGAGCGGGGCGGACACGCGCAGGTTGATGGAGGCCTTGAGGTCGCCGCCGAGGGCGGACCACAGATCCGAGGCGGAGGGGCCGTTGCCGCCGGGGCCGGCGGCCTCGAGGCGGACGGCGAGGCCGAGTTCGGCGAGGGTGCCGGTGTGCAGGCGGGTGGGCAGAATGTCCGAGTGGATCAGGCAGCGGAGCACTTCGGACAGCAGGCGGTGTTCGTCCTGAGGGCGGTTGGTCCAGGCGGTGACCAGGTAGGTCAGGTCGAACCAGCGCGGCTGGGCACGTCGGCCGACGACCAGGCCGGCGTCGTCGTGTTCCTCCGTCTCACCGGTCCTGCGCCGGCCGATGTCCTCGCGGATGTCGTACAGGAAAACGCTGATCGTCGGGGCGTTGCGCCGGGCGGCCCAGTCGCTGGTCGGGGCGTCGAAGACGAGGTCGACGCCGTTCTCGCCCAGTCCGGCCTCGGCGAGCAACAGCCTTAGTGCCTCGTCGACTTCGTGGATCATCGGCGGCTCACTTCGTCGGGCGGGCCGATGCTGCCGGCCACCACCAGGAACGGTGTGCTGACCGGGGAGAATCCGGGGCCGGTGGCGGTGATGACGCGCGGTCCGGTGGAGTCCTTGGGCAGGATCAGCAGTTGGGCGATGAACCTGAAGTCGGTCCCGGCGGCCGCGGGTGTCGCGGCGGCGGTGATTCCGGGTTTCCAGGTGAGCGTGACCGGTGCGCCGGGCGGGAAATCGACGCCGCGGACGGAGGTGACGAATCCCGGCTTCCCGATGCGGGGTACGGCGATGATGCGCGGCTGGAGGATGTCCAGCGGAAGGTGGGCGGTGTTGTCGGCGCGGTCGGCGTCGGTACCGGTGGTGGTCAGCGTCGTGTCGATGACGGTGTGCAGGGCCCGATCCGGTGCCAGGACCACGCGTAGGACGGAGGAGGCGCCGGGCGCGAGGTCGCCCAGGGCGCACACTCCGGCGCGGCAGCCGGCCGGCAGCGGACCGGTCGGGATGTCGCCGGGGAGGCCGAGGGTGAGCCGAAGTCCGGTTGCCAGGGCGTTTCTTCCGTTGCGCACGACGTAGGTGACCACGACCCGGCCGCCGACGAAGCCGGGATTCGGCTGCGCGGTGACCGTGACGCCGGGGCCGGCCAGGGGCGCCGGCGGCGCGGGCGGCCGTGGGGCGGGCGGGGTGGTGGGCGGCGGTGCCGGAGAAGACGCGGGGGGCGGCGAGGTGGGTGGAGGGGTGGAGGGGGGCGGCGTGGACGGGGGTGGTGACGAGGGCGGGGTCACCGGTACCACCGGGACGACGGTCCGCGCCGCGTTGTCCCCCGGGTTGGGGTCCACGACCGCGCCGGCGACGGACCAGCCGACCTGCTGGTCGCCCCTGGTCACACCGGTCAGTCGGGCGGTCACCCGTACGCTCGCGCCGGGCGCGAGTACGCCCAGGTCGCACTGGGGGGAGCCGGGGGCGCAGGTGCCGGCCGTGGAGGTCAGGGTGTCCAGCCGGAGGCCGGGTGGGGCGTCGACGGTGAAGACGGTGCCCGGGGAGGCCGCGGGGCCGTGGTTGGTCACGGTGACGGTCAGCGGGACGGTGGCGCCGATCTCGACCGGTGGGGCGGTGGGTGGGGCGCCGACGGTGAGGTCGACGGACTGCTGGTAGCCCGGTTCCTTCTGTCGGCCGGGCAGGCCGTTGGCGAACGGGGTCAGCACGCCGGACGCGAGGTCGAGGGTGGACAGGCCCTCGGGGGAGTTGGGTGCGAGGGCGCGGCGGGAGCTGAGGACCAGTCGGCTCGCGTCGGGCGACCAGGCGACGTCGCGGGGTTGGAAGGGACCGGTGGCGGAGGTGTCGGGGAGGTTCCGGCCGCAGGCGGTGGGGTCCTCGCGCAGTCCGAGCGGGAGTACGACACGGCAGTCGGCGCCGGTCGGCGTGGTCAGGAGGATGCCGGCGCGTTCGTTGACGCGGCCGCCGCCGTCCTTGCGGTTGAACGCGAGAGAACGGCCGTCGGGGGAGAAGGCGGGGCTGTCGTCGATGACCTGGCAACCGGCGGGGCAGATGGTCGCGCTCAGGTCGCGCTGCCGGTCCAGGGCGCCCACCGGCACGGTCCAGATGTGCTTGTTGCCGCCGTTGCCGTCGATCACGGCAGTGCGGGTGAAGGCGATCGTCGTGCCGTCCGAGGACCAGGTGGGCTGGGCGTCGGAGCCGGCCGGTTGTCCGGCGGGCGGGTCGATCCGGGCGACGATCGCGCCGGTCGCGACGTTGGCCACCAGGATCCGGCCGGGGCCGGAGGCCGGTCCGACACCGCCGGGGGAGGTGCGGGTGAACGCGAGCAGGGTGCCGTCGGGGGAGAAGGTGGGGTCGGTGTCCCAATCGTCGGAGCCGCGTCCGGCGAGCGGCAGTGCGCCGGCGTTCGCGCCGTCGGCGTCGGTGAGCCAGATGCGTTCGATCCGTCGGCCGTTGCCGCCGTCCTCGAAGCGGGTCGCCACGATCCGCCGACCGTCGGGGGTGTAGTTCTGCCGTTCGGTCCAGGGGTCGAAGCCCGCTCGGGGGTTGAACAGCGGGTCGCGCGCCGGGTCGGTGTTGGTGTCGGCCTCCGGATCCTCCTCGAGGATGGCGAATCCGAGGTCGCGCGGATCCGAGCCGTCGGGCCTGGCGTCCTGGAGGGTCGCGACGTGCGAGGCGTCGGCGGTGGTCCGGGTGACGAGGACCGTTCCGCTCGTCGGCGAGCCGAGCCAGGTCGGCGCGTCGACCGCGCGGTTCTCCTTCAGGACCAGGTCCGGGACGGCGTCGGGGGCGTCCTGGACCCGGTAGACGTTGGCGAACGGGTCGCAGCCGCAGGTCTGGTCGGGGCTGAGGAAGAGCAGGCCGTCGCCCCCCGGCAGCCACGCGGCCGACTCGGTGCGCCAGCCGGCCGGGCCGCCGGTGAGGAGGGGGCGGTCGGTGCCGTTTCCGGTGGTTTCCCACAGGCGTGGTCCGGTCTGCGGTCCGGTGTCCAGGGTGAAGACGATTCGGTCGCGATGCGCGGGGTCGTCCACCGGATTCCAGGCCGGTTCGGTCGCGTCGCCGGGCGGGGCGTGGCTGAGTCGGGTCTCCGGGCCGCCGGTTATGGCGCGGGCGAGGATCTGCCGGCCGGCGGCGGGGTCGGCGTTGCTGGAGTAGGCGAGCCGGGTGCCGTCGGGGGAGAAGGTCGGGGAGGTCTCGTCGGCGGGGCCGTCGGTGAGGCGGCGGAGGTTGTTTCCGTCCGTGCCCACCAGCCACAGATCGTGTTGGGTGCCCCCGCCGGGGCCGCCGGGCTCCGCCGATTCGAAGACCACGGACCGTCCGTCCGGGGCGAGTTCGGGGTGTGCGGCGTCGCGTCCGGTGGTCAGCCTGCGGATGCCGCCCGCGGCGTCGCGCAGGTACACCTGCGGACGGGCTTCGTCGCGCAGGCTCGTGAAGACGAGCTGATCGCCGCGTGCGGAGGACTGCGCGTCGAAGTGCGCGGGGCCGGGGCCGAAGAGCGGCTCGCTGCGCTCCGTGGTCGATACCCGGCCCATGCTGCGGTGTTCGGTGCCGGCGAAGGTGATTCGCCCGGTGCCCGGCGGGTCCGCGAGATCGGCCCGCGCGGCCCGGGGCGGGGGCGCCGCGTTCGGCGCGAGCAGCGCGGCGGAGGTGACGCCCAGCACCGCGAACGGGACCAACAGCAGGGCGACACCGGTCAGTCCACCCAATCGGCCGCGCCCGGGGGTCGAGCCAACGGTGCCGATCACGCTCCACCTCACAGTCGGGCCGAGCCGGGGCCCTCATGGATTCGCGCGGGCCGGCGTCCACAGGTCCGCGCAGGCCAGCCTTGCGGTCGCGGGCCGGTGTGGAACAGGCCGGGAGTACCCGGGGCGGGGGAAGTACCGCTGCCCTTTGCGGCCATCGCACCCGCGCCGGCTCATTGCACCCGTCCCCGGTGCTCGTCTCGCTCGCGCCGGTCGACCTGCTCGCCGGGTCGTCGTGCTGCTCGTGCGGTCGTCGTACGAGCCCCGGGGTTCGCTCCCGACCCCGGGGCCCGTTCACCGACGCGGGGTCAGATCAGTCCCTGGCGCATGGCGTAGCCGACGGCGTGGGCCCGGTTGCGCAATTGCAGGCGGGTCGAGACGTCGTGCAGCACGTTCTTGACGGTGCGCTCGGAGTACGAGGTCTTGCGGGCTATCTCGGCGGTGTCGTAGCCCTCCGAGACCAGCCGGAGCATGTCGGCCTCGCGGGCGGTGAGGGTGGAGAGGGTGAGTCCTCGGGGGTCGAGCACGGTGCGCTGGAGGCTGCCGACGTAGTCGAGGAGCTTGCCGAGTAGGTCGCCCGGCAGGACTCCCTCCCCGTTCGCCATGGCCGTCACCAGGTGGACCAGCCGGTCCTGGTCGGCCTCGGAGCGGCGTAAGACGGCGGCTACTCCGCACTCGATCATCGTCTGCAGCGAGCTCGTCTCGAACACGCCGACCACCAGTCCGGTGCGGGTGGAGGTGTTGCGTTGCAGACGGCGCAGGAGCTGCACGGTGGCGTCGTCGACGGTGTCCACGACGACGATGGAGGTCTGCGCCCCCTCCGCCTCGGCGTCCGTGAGCAGCTTGATCTCCGGGCGCCGGCGGAGCTGTTGCACGACGCCGGTGTGCAGGATGAGGTCCTCCGCGTACACGGCGACGGAGACGCGGCCGGGCGCCTCGGCCGGCGCGGGGTCGCGCACGATCTTCGTGGTCGTCGCGGGGCCGTGCGGTGGGCGAGGGGTCTGTGGCTCCGACGTCGAGGCCTGGAATGTCATCGCTCGGTGTCCGTTCGTTGGAGTTCTGCCGCTGGGTGGGGGGCGTTGGGGCGTCCCGTCGAACTGCCGTCGGTCAGCGGTCGTGGGCGCGTGCCGGACAGGTGGGCGCAGTGCGGCCGTGCGCGCCGGGGGCAGCGCGTCTGCCCGCCCGTTGCCCTCCCGTCTCTGCGGTGGGGAGGGGTCGGCGACCTACGTTCGGGTCGTGACCACACCTGCCGAAATCGAAATCCCACCGGTGACGGTGTCGCCCGGCGGTGAGGCGACGACGACCCTGACCGTGCGCAACGACAGCGACATCGTCGAGGCGTACGCGCTGGAGGTGGTCGGCGACTGCGCCGCGTGGAGCACCGTCGAACCCGCGCGCGTCTCGCTGTACCCGGGCACGTCCGAGGAGGTGACGATCCGCCTCGCGCCGCCCAGGTCGCCCGAGGTGCGGGCCGGGGAGATACCTCTGGGCGTCCGCGTCCTGCCGGCGGAACACCCGGAGTCGGTGGTGGTACCGGAGACCACCGTCGTCGTCGAGGCGTTCCGGGAATTGCGCGCGGAGCTGGATCCCCGGCGCCGGCGCGGCTGGCTCGAGGGGCGGTATCGCGTCGCGGTGCGGAACCAGGGGAACACCGCCGTCGACGTCGCCCTGGTGGGGCGACAGGCCGGAGAGGAACTCGCTCTCGCGTGTACGCCAGAGCGACTGCGGTTGGCGCCCGGCGAGTCCGCCGAGGCGCGATTGCGGGTCCGGGCCCGGAAGTTGATCTGGTTCGGGGCGTCGGTCACGTGGGCGTTCGAGGCCGAGGCCGGGACCGTCGAGGCTGTCGAAGCGGTGGCGGGCGTCGGCCCGGCAGGCCCCGACGGAACGTCCGCGACCGCGTCGGGAACCGCCTCCGCAGCCTCCCCCGAGCCCGCCGCGAAGCCCGGGGGCGTGGCCGTCGTCGAGCAGCCTTCCCGGGATGCGATCACCGCGCAACCGGTGGCCCTGCCGGGGGAGTTCGTGCAGCTCCCGGTGCTGCCGAAGTGGCTGTTGATCCTGTTGGCGGTGCTGTTGGCCCTGCTGGTCGCCTGGTTCGCATTGGTTCGGCCTTCGGTGCGAAGTACCGCGAAACAGGCCGGAACCAAGGCCGCCGAGAAGGAGGTGGCGCGAGACGCCCGGGAGCAGCAGGCGAACGCCGCGCCGAATGCCGCCGAGGGCCAGGGCGTCGGCCAAGGCGAGTCGACGGCCCCCGCGAACGGCCCGGCGAAACCCGGCGCGAGTGGCGGCTCGGGCACCGGAACGGGCACGAGCGGCGGGGCCGGGCGGCAGAGTTCGGCGACCATCGACGTGCAGACGGACGGCGGAGCCGACAAGGCGGGCACATACCGCGTCCCGGACGGAAACGTCTTTGCCATCACGGACATCGTGGTCTCGAACTTCCAGGGCGACGAGGGCCTGGTGACGATTTCCTTCGGCGAGCAGAAGATCACCACGATTGCACTGGAGACATTCCGCAATCAGGACTACCACTGGGTGACCCCCATCCAGATTCCCGCGAACGCGACCGTCACGGCAGCCGTGACCTGCGCCAAGCCCGGGACACCCGCCACGGGACAGCAGGCGGCCGGGTGCCATGAAGTCCTCAACGTCAGTGGTGTGCTCAGCAGAACCCAATGACAACATCCGTCACACCGGACAGTTTTAACCTCCTCCGGCACTCATGAGAAGAGCCGACATCGGCAGGCCGGCCGAAATCGGCCTGCCGAGCGGCGTGTTCTCGCGCCTTCTCGTGGGGTCGCCGCGTGTCGTCGTCGTTGCCCCCGACAAGGGCTCGTCGGGCATCCGGCGGCGATTCCACGGTCGATAAGGCGCAACCGCGCCTCGGGATGGGGCATTCCCCAAGCACGGTCGTACGTATGCCTGTGGGTCACCGGTTCCTGGGATTGGATCCGACGGGCAACCCGCTTTGCCCGAAAGGCTGCCCGCCGGGCCCTGTTCGCCGCCTCCGGCCACGCCGTAGGAAGGCATCGCAGGACGTTCGCCGGCCCGCCGCTCGCTCCGCTCCGCCGCGATCGACGGACCTCTTCGGATTCGGGAGGGCTCGGATATGCGTACACCCGCCGCCGACCGGCCGCGCACCCCGGCGGGCTCGACCCCCGAGCCGGAGCGGCGCAGCGGATCCGGTGCATCCAGGCCCGTCGGACTCGCGCCAGGATCCGCGCCGAGCCCCGCCCGGGTGGCCGACCTGCAGCGATCGGTCGGCAATGCCGCGGTGGCGCGGATGATCCGGCGGGAACGCCACGAGCACGGGCCCGACTGCGGCCACGTCGCCGAACAGCCGCCGGTGCAACGTTCGTTGGTGCACAAGGTGTTGCGCAGCCCGGGCAGACCGCTCGGCAACGGACTGCGGGCGGAGATGGAGGCCCGGTTCGGCGGTGCCGACTTCTCCGGAGTACGCCTGCACAGCGGGCAGTTGGCCCGAAGCTCCGCGGCCGAGGTCGGCGCCCGCGCGTACACCTCCAGCCACCACGTGGTCATGGGCTCCGACGGGGGCGACAAACACACCCTGGCCCACGAGTTGGGCCACTACCTCCAGCAGCGGCAGGGCCCGGTCGGCGGCGAGGTCGACCATCGCGGCCTGGCCGTCTCCGACCCCGACGACCGCTGGGAGAGGGCCGCGGAGGCGCAGGCACGGAAGGTGATGAGCGGCCCGACCCCCACTCTCGTGGACACCGGCACCGCGTAGCCGACGGTCGACCCCGCACCGAGGCGGCCGCCGTGACCTTCCCGACCGGTCGGTGCCGGGCGCGGGTGGTGGACGCCGTACGGGCCACCGGAGGCGCGTTGCCGGCGGCACGGCATCACCGTCCGGCGTCGCTCATCTCGATGTCATCGTCGTCGTAGAGGCGGACCATGCGACCGTCGATGAACGCGTAGTGGAAGCCGGAGTCCTCGTCGAGGTAGTACGGCTGGCCGCTGCGCGCGTCCAAGCGAAGGGTGTAGCCCGGGACCTCGGGAACCGGTCGCGCGCGCCCGGCACCGGTCGCACTGCTTTCGGCCATGCTGCTCCCGGCCCGGCCGCCGTGCGAGCTCGGCCCCGGACGGGTGGGAGGCCGCTGCGATTGTCCGCCTCGGGGACGGGACGAGGATTTGGCCGGGCGGCCTGACGGCGGCGGATCCATGTCGACGTCCTCGGTCTTCACGGGCTTCGTGGACGCCTCGTGTGCGGCGAGCAACTTGTCGCCCTTGCGGCTGATGGCCTTGCGTAGATTGTCGCCCTTGTCGCCCGTGTGCAGGTACTTGGACATGCTCGGCACGTTGTATGCCTGGTCGCGCCGGAGTCGGGCGAGTGTCCTGAGCAGGTCGTCGGGTGCCTGGGTGGGGTTGAGTTCGCCGCCGGCGCCGCCGCGGTGGATCCGTTCCCAGTCCGCGCACCAGGAGTTGCGGGGCAGGCTGCGAATCACCCCCTTGATGACGTCCTTGCCGGCCTCGTCCAGGTCGCCGCCCTTGGTGAACTGCTTCTCGGGAGCGCCCTTCTTCCGGTTCTTCGGCACACTCTCGACCTTGCCGGAGCGCGAGGGCACGTGCTTCCAGTGGCCCTCGCTGCGGTAGCGGGCGATGTAGCCGCCGAAGCGGTCGTGGTGCAGGCCGACGACGCCCGCCAGGTATTCGAGGGTCATCCGGTCGCGCGTGTTGTACTCATCCGCGAGTTCTATCGCCCTCCGCCGGCTCTCGTCGGTGGGCGGAGCGCCCTTCGTGCCGTTCCAGAGTCCGTCGAGTTCGCGGGCCTGATCATCGGTGAGCCGCTCGTACTTGCGGCGCGGGATCGTGTGGGTCGCCGAGCCCTGACCGATCCCGGCGGGAGCCGTGTCCAGCGTCCAGGTGTCCGCCAGCGGCCGCTGCACCCGGGTGTACATCCCGTCGTCGTCGAGTTCGGCGTCGCTGGTGGGCGGGGTCACGTCGGCCTGTCGCGACGCGTAGCGCCCGGGCACGCGCAGGGTGGGGCCGCCGCGCCGGAACTGGGCTCCCTGCGGGGCAGCCTCGTTCGCCATCGCGGGAGTGCTGGTGATGTCGGTTTGCACCATCTGCCGGATGTAGTCGTAGTAGTTCCGGTCCATGACGTGGCGCTGGTGTGTGTAGAGGGAATCCACGGAGCCCTGGAAGTAGTGTCCGTAGTTCTCGTCGAAGCTCAGACCCGCGTATCCCATCCGCTCCCGGTAGTACATCAGCGCGGCCGCGCAGCCCATGCAGGGCCGGTACTTGCCCATGATCGCGATGGGCCCCCGGACGTCCCGCCGCGGGTGGATGCCGGCGTGGCGCAGAGCCAGGAGCAGTTTCTGCTCCGCGTGCACCGAGCCCTCCTGCGTCTGCTGCCCCTGGTGCCTCCCCCTGGTGATGGTCCTGGGGTCCAGTGCCGCGAATCGGAGCAGGAAAACCCGGCCCTCGTGGTCGCGGTCGGTGAGCATGGTGTGCAGGTCCGGGTCCTCGATGTCCACGACGATGACGGGCGAGTCCGTCTTGGCCCGCAGCGCCATGGCCGTGGCGTCCGGCCCTCGGCCCTGCTCGCCGGCGCCGCGCTGCTCGGTGAGGATCGCCTCGTTCTTGCGGCGAAAGCTGGACAACTTCGCGCGCAGGTTCTCGGCCTCGTGACCGCGCAGGCCCCGGGTACGTCCTTCGTCGCTCTGCTCGATCTCCAGCAGCTCCTGCAGGGTCGGATCCGCACCGGCCTGCTGTGTCCCCCGTTCCACGAGGGTGTCGATCGAGGAGTTGTAGTTCGAGGCGAACACCAGGCGGTCGTTGATCAGCATGCCTTGCACTTCGCGGTTGTTGGTGTCCTCCGCGGCGTTGTCCGGGTCTTCGTCGCGGGCCTGTTCCTGGGCGCCCTTCATGCTGTCGAAGAGCAGGGCGCTGGTCTCGGACAGAGTCTCCTCGGCCTCCTCGCCCTGCTTGGAGCGGGCGAAGCGCATCCAGAACTCGCCATGCGCGCGGCCCTGTCGGCGAGCGCCGTAGTTGACCATGGGCGGGTTGTCCACCAGTGCGGTGATCGCGGCCTTGACCTGCTCGGGCGTCGGCTGCTGCGCGGCGGGCGGCTGTTGCGGGGGCTGCCCCGCGCCGCCGTTGCCGCCGTCCATGCGCTGGATGGGCAGCGGCGGGGGCGAGGCGGGATCCGCGCGGAGCATCCGGGTCACGGCGGCGTTGCCGATCGAGCCCTGGAAGGCGAGCGCGGTGGCGGGAGTGAGCCGGCCGGGGGTTGCGGGCGCGGGGGAGAGGGGCCGCGTCGGTCGGTGCTGCGGCCGCTCGCGACCGTCGCGTCCGGCGTGGTCGTGCGCGTCGGCGCCCGGCCGCTCGCCCTGTCGCTGCCTCATGGACCCGACCTCCTACGCCGACGAGGGCCGAGGTCATGGTCTCGTGAACCGTGGCGGGAGGCACATGTCCGCGAGGGTGCCTTCGAGGGCAGAGATCGCTGCCCTCGACGGCGGCTCCGGATCGTTTCCGACGCCCGCCGGCGTCAGACCGCCCAACATCGGTGCCGGACTCGCCGTCCCGACCGCCGGGCGAAGCCGATGCGGCCGTCCGCGGCGAGCGCTTCGAGGACGTGGTGCTCGTCGCGGTCGAGACGGGTGAACCGACCCGGGCCTCGAACGTGGTGCGCCGCCGGGCGGTCACAGGGTTCATCCGATCGTCCCGGCGACCCCCGTCGGACGTATGCCGGGCCGCCCGCTTCGGGCGGCCCGACCCGGAATCACCTCACAGTCCGCCCCCGCCGCCACGCATCCAGGCGGTGCTGCCCGAAGCCCGATTGCCCGCCGCAACCGGGTCGTTGCCGGCGTCCTCTCCGACCCGCAGCAGGTCCCGCGACCCCGAGTCGCCCTCGCGTCGGCCGAACGAGAGCACCACGAGCAGTCCGATCACCCCGACCAACGCCACCGAGACCGCGACAAGCAGCAGTGCGTCCATGCCGATTCCCACTCCCCCGAAGTAGCCGTGCCACCAATGAGCTTGCGCCCCTCGACACCGCCCGTAACCGACCACCCGCTGAACATCCGGTAAAGAAGATGGACGCCGTCCCCAACGGGTCGCGTCGCGCCCGTGGTCACAGTGGTTCGTCGGCCAGGTACGGCGGCGCCGGGTCGTATTGCATGTATCGGCGTACGTCCCGGGCGTGGTCGCGGCCGTGGATCCGGCCGACCAACCACAGGGCGCTGTCGATGCCGGCCGAGACGCCCTGGCTGGTGAGCAGGGTGTCGTCCACGACGTAGCGCGCGTCGCGCACCACCGTGACATCGCCGCGTGCCTGCAATTCGTCCTCGTAGGCATGGTGCGTGGCCACCCGCCGACCGCGCGCCGGGCCCGCCGCGTGCAGCAGGAACGCACCGGTGCACACTCCCGCGACCCAGTCGGTCCGCGCCGCCGTCCGGGACAGCCAGGACGTGACGACCGGGTTGTCCGGCTGGACCACGCGCGCACCGCGCCCACCCGGGACGAGCAGTACGTCCAGGTCCGGGTGGTCGTCCAGGGTGCGGTCCGGCAGCACCCGCATGCCCCGGCTGCACCGCACCGGATCGAGGCGTTCGGCGATCAGCACGAGGCTGTCGACCCCACCGCGCAGCAACGAGGAGGCACCGAACACCTCCCACGGCCCGGCGAAGTCCAGTTCCTCCGCCTCGTCGAAGATCAGCACACCGTAGGTCGTCATCGGACCGCCCGTTCGCTCGTGGTCATGGGGATTCCGTTCCGGGGATTTCCGTTCGCGGTCGTTCGGCGCACCGTGTCCCGCCGCGACGCCGCGACGCCGCGACGCCGCGACCGGGAGCCGACAGCCCCGTTCACGCCCCCCACCGCGAACTCGCTGCCGCCTCCTCCATCTGTGTCCGCCCGCTCCCGTCCCACCCCCGCTCGCGGAGCAGTTCGCCCGGGAGGCTGTAGCGAGGCGCGTTCTCCGGACCGCGCCGGGCGTGCCGGACGATCTCCTCGGCCAGAGTCTCGGCCATCCGCAGTCGAGGGTGCTCGGCGTGGATCGCCCGGGCCTGGGCATCGGTGACACACTCGGTGTCGACGCCGAAGTCGATGGTGATGCCCTTGCGGGTCAGGTATGTCAGGACGCCGCGGCGCTCGGCGATGCCCGCCGAGGTATGTAGCGCGATCGCCTCCCACACCCGATCGACGTCGGCGGACGCGAGCCCGTTGTCGGTCAGGAACGCCGCGGCCAGGTCGGCCCCTTCGACCTCGAATCGCTGCCTTCCCTCGGCGTGCGACGACGTCCCGAGGTCGTGCAGCGCGCAGGCGAGGAACAGCAGGTCGGGGTCGAAGTCCGCGCCGGGGCGCAGCCCTTGGTGCGCGGCGTACAGAGCAGCGAATCGGTAGCTGCGGAAGCTGTGTTCGGCGATCGGCGCCGATTCACAGGCCCGGACGTACTCGATCGCGCGGCGGGCCGTCGGTGTGGTGGGAACGGCGGCGACTGTGTTCATACCCCGACCGTAGACAGTGGGTCGCCGACCAGGGGAGTGACACGATTGCCACGTCTCGATAGTATCGTGCCATGCCCGCCCCAGCCCCGCCCTGCCGACCGCACCGGGTCGTCGTGCTGGCCCAGCCCGGAGTCCTGGCGCTCGACTTCGGCATCCCGATCCAGGCGTTCGGTGATTGGCCGGGCAGCCCGTACGCGGTCACCGTGTGTACCGAGCACCCCGGCCCCGTCCCGGTCCACGGCGGGCCCGCGCTGCTCGTCGAGCACGGCCTGGACGCCCTCGCGCACGCGGACACGATCGTTGTGCCCGGCCTGGTCCCACCCGATCCCCCGTCGCCGCCGCTGCGCACGGCCCTCGCCGCGGCCGCCGCCCGCGGCACCCGCATGGTGTCGATCTGTACCGGCGCGTTCCTGCTCGCCGGCGCGGGACTGCTGGACGGACGACGCGTCACCACCCACTGGCAGCGTGCCGCCGAACTGGCCCGGCGCCATCCGTCCGTGCTTCTCGAACCGCAGGTGCTCTACGTCGACGAGGGCGACGTGCTGACCTCGGCCGGCGTCGCGGCGGGCATCGACCTGTGCCTGCACATCATCCGCACCGACCTCGGCGCCACGGTCGCCAATCAGCGTGCCCGCGCCCTCGTCGCGGCCCCGCATCGCGCGGGTGGTCAGGCGCAGTTCATCGCCCACCCCACCCCGCCCGAGCGCGGCGGCGGCCTCGACGAGGTACGCGCGTGGGCGGTACGCCACCTGGACGAGCCGCTGACCGTCGATCAGATGGCCCGACGGGCCCGGCTGTCCCGGCGCACCCTGATCCGGCGCTTCCACGCGGAGACCGGCCTGCCGCCCATGCAGTGGCTGCTCGACGCCCGCATCGACCGGGCCCGCGAACTCCTCGAGGGATCCGACCTGCCCATGGACGCCGTGGCCCGGCAATCCGGCCTCGGTACCCCGGCCAACCTGCGCACCCTGTTCAAACGCCGACTCGGGGTGCCGCCCAGCATCTACCGCGGCACCTTCGACACCGGCGACCGCCCGCTCTGATCCGTCGTTACCGCCCCAACCTCGCGTACGCCCAGTCCAAGCTCGCCGACCCGGTCCTGACCCGACGTCTCGCCGACCTCGCGGCCGAGTGCGGTTGGCCGTTGACGAGTATCGCGGCCCACCCCTTATCCAGGAGAGATCCCAGTGCACGTGCTCCTCTTCGGCGCCACCGGCATGGTCGGCCAAGGCGTCCTGCGCGAATGCCTGCGCGACGACCGCGTCACCCGCGTGACCGCGGTCGTCCGGGCACCGCTCCGCACGGCCGACCCCAAGCTCCGCGAGATCGTGCACGCGGATTTCACGGACTTCTCGGCGCTCGCCCCCGAATTCGAAGCCGTGGACGCGTGCTTCTTCTGCCTCGGGATCTCGTCCGTGGGCAAACGCGAGGACGAATACCGCCGGATCACCCACGACTACACCCTCGCCGCGGCCCGAGCCCTCCCCGCCAACCCGGCGCTCACCTTCGTCTACGTTTCCGGCGAAGGCACCGACAGCACCGAACGCGGCCGCTCGATGTGGGCCCGCGTCAAGGGCCGCACCGAGAACGAACTGCTCGCGATGCCGTTCCGCGCGTACATGTTCCGCCCCGGCTTCATCCACGCGTCACACGGCGAGATGTCCCGGACCCCGACCTATCGCAGGCTCTACGTGGTGATCTCCCGGCTGTACCCGCTGCTGCGCCGGGTGGCCCCCAAGTACGTGACCACGACCGAGAATCTGGGTCGCGCGATGCTCGCCGTCGTGGCACGCAACGGTGCGGGCGAGCGCATCCTGCGCAGCCCGGACATCAACCAGGCGGCGGCCGGCGGGAGTTGATCAACCCCCGGGCCCGAGACCGATGACTGCGGCCCCTTCGACCGGCGGTGGGCGCAACTTGCCCGAATGGCTGGCCCTGTGGCTTCGTCAGGTGTCGAAGCCCGGATCGCGGTGGGCCTGCGGTGTCGCACCTGGTGTGCCGCCACGCGACCACGATGGACGGCCGTGCGGATGCGGGACGTCCTGAAGGTCGACCGAGTCGACGAGGGGAAGGAACGGGCGGAACGTCTCGCGCGGGACGTGCACCGGGTGACCCGGTACGTACGGGCCGAACCGTCGGGCGCTCATCGCGCACTCCCGCCTGGCGTCGGGTGTGGGGCCATGCCCAGGGTCGAGGCCATCGCCTTCCGTAAGCGGTGGCTGTGCGCGGGCGCCACGAGCCTGGCCGCGATGCGCGCCGCGTGGACGGCGGCTCGGATGAGAGCGTCCGTGTCGAGGGATTCCGCTTCGAGGGTCTGCGGGAGATGGGTGAGGTATTCGGCGGCGACGCGGTTGGCGTCGGAGACCGGGAACGCGCGCAGCAGCCCCATGACCGTCGCCTCGGCTTCCCGGGGGTTCAGGCTGAGGACGTCGGCGCAGCAGTGGACGCATCCGTCGCGCGGAGACGAGACGTAGTACTGCTTGGTGTCGCCGTGATGACGCATCCCGGACTTGGGGTACTTGGTGACCTGTACGTCGGGGTCGATGCCTGCTTTCGGGCTGTTCACGAGGATTCCTCGGGGGCCGAGAGGTGCTTCAGGCCCAGCGGGACCAGGACCTCGAACTCGTCGGGACGCACGGCGGCCCACCTCTCCGATTCGGGGGCTTCGGACCCGACGGGACCGGTCGCGGCCGTCTCCACGAGCACGGCGAATACGGCCGGGCTCAGGTGCGGTGCCATGCCGCCGAGCGCGCGGACGAGTCCCCTGTTGTAGTGGGTGGACAGGCCGTGCAATGTCCTGTGTTCGAGCCGGTGGTGTCCGAGGCGGCTGACGATGTCGGCCAGGTTCGCGCCGAACGGCCCGTGGGTCGGCTCCGCCCCGCAGCCGAGCAGCCAGGTGTCACCGGTTTCGGGATCGACGCGGACATCGTCCGGGCCCATCGACCACACCACGGTGCCTGCCGGCGCGGACAACACCGCGTCCACGCCGCTCGGGGGGATCAACGAACGATGGGGGTGCTCCTGCGGTAGGTGGGCTGTCGCCATGAGTGCAACCCGGCGCTGGTCGGCGAACACTCCCAACTCCTCGGTGAATTCTCCCGAGTGGGCGAGTACGGCGGTTCCGTCGTGGATCGGTTCGAAGGTCAGGGCGCGGTGGAGCGCGCCGTCGAGTCGCCCGATGCCCTCGGCGATCGCGTCCAGGTGGCGCGGAGCCAGGGGAAGGGTGGGCGTCGCGGTGGTCCAGGACAGCGGCGCCAGGTTGCCGGTCCAGTCCGGGCGGTGGATGGAGGACACGTCCGCCACGTTCACGCCCTCGACGGGTCGGGCCAGTGCCCACGCACGAAGGCGGGGGAGCAGGTCGACGGTGCGGACCAGGGGCGACTTGCCGGACGCCCGCACGTTGCGGCGACCGTATGCCAAGGGTGGGTTGAACTCGTTCACGCTTGCTCCAGGGGTGGTGGCTCGCGGACGATCACGGTGGTCGCCGCTCCCCAGGGCGCCGAGTCGAAGGGGCGCTCGGGGGTGGCCCGCGGGCTCAACGGGCGTACGACGACGTGGTCGCCGCACCAGCGCTGCACGACGCCGCGGCGACGGCAGGGCGGATCGGGCGAGTGGTACTCGATGACCGTGCCGTAGTCGGGAGGACATGCGAGGTTGGGTCGCTCGGGTCGCTTCGGTTGCTCTGGTGGCTCGTTCGGGGTGCTCACGCTGCCGCCAGGATCGCGGTGAAGGTTTGCAGCCCCGGGGTGTGTTCCTCGCACGAGAACGTTCGGGTCAGGCTTCGCACCATCGCCAGACCGCGTCCGCTCTCCGCGTCCGGATCGGGTTCCGCGGGCTCGGGCAGCTCGAACCGAGGCTGGGGAACGACGACTTCCAGAATCATCTCGTTCACATGCTTGCGCCAGTGGATCCTCACCAGCACGCGCTTGCCGGGCGTGAGGCGTGCGTGCGTGTACGCGTTCGTCAGGAGTTCGGCCATCACGAGGACGAGGTCGTCACCGGCCACCTGCCATTGCTCGCAGGCCGCTTGCACGTGTTCGCGCGCCCACTTCACGGGCTGATCCAGGCCCGGCTTGAGGTGCAGTAACCAGGTCGCCCGCGCACAAGCGTTGGGGCGGTCGAGGTAAGTGGAGGCGTCGGTAGGCACAGCTGTCCCCTTGGGTTGGGGTGGCGCGGCGCAACGATCATGCTGCGCTTCGTGATCTTGCGAGTGCAATGGGTGATGAATCAGGTCTACACCCATAGCCTTCAAATGCACAAGTTTCGGAAATTGAAGATTTAGAAAATGACGATCAGGGTCCGCTCGACCTCTAGAGTGAGGCCCAACTGCGTTCAAGGAAGGGGTGGTTCGGATGGCACCTCGGAAGCAGCCGACCGTGCGCATGGCGTGGCTCGGCCAGGAACTGATCAGGGCGCGCGAAGAACTCGGGCTCACGATGAGTGCCGCAGCAGAGCGCATCGACCGCTCGACCGGAACGCTGAGTACCTGGGAGAACGGGCACAGCGCGCCGAAGGCCCGCGACATGCCTTACATCCTCGACAAGCTCGAAATCGTGGACCCGGCCAAGCGCGAAGCCCTCATCACGCTTGCCCGTGACGCGGCCAAGAAGGGCTGGTGGCACGCCCACGTCGGGCACATCTCGGAGATCCATCTCGACTACATCAGTCTCGAAGACGCCGCTCGGCGCATCTATGTACATGCGCCGCTTCTGGTGCCCGGCCTGTTCCAGACCGAGGCGTACATCCGCGAGATCATCGCTGCCCATCGCATCTGGAGCACCCAGGAGGCGATCGATCGCGGAGTGGAGATTCGGCTCGCGCGGCAGTCCATCCTGCGGCGCACCGACCGTGATCCGGTGCGTGTTTGGGCAGTCATTGACGAGGGCGCGCTTCGGCGAACCGTCGGCGGTCCTGACGTCATGCGCGAGCAGATTCGTCACATTCTCGAACTCGCGACGGAACTACCGCACGTCACGGTGCAGGTGCTTCCCTATGATGCAGGCGCACACGCTGGGATGGAGGGTCCGTTCTCGCTGCTGGACATCGAAGGCTTGCCGCTCATCGCGAGCGTGACAAGCCTGACGGCCACGCTCTATCCGGAGCCGGAGACCGTCGACGTCTACGCAACGGCGCACGAACACATCCGGACCAAAGCGTTGCCGTCTCTGGAATCGCTCAGATTCCTCGGCGAGTTGCTCGAAGCCAAGAAGGGTGGATCTTGATGGCACGCACCACCGAACTGCACTGGCGCAAGGCCAAGGCCAGCGAGGGGACGGACAACTGCATCGAGAGCGCAGCTCGCGACGGGCATGCTCTCGTTCGGGATACCAAGGACCGGGCGCGGGGTGTGCTCGCGTTCGACTCGGCGTCCTGGGAAGCAATGACTGCCGTGCTTCGTGGATAGGCCGGTTGCTGCAACACGTCCCTAGCGACAGGAGGGGACGTCCCCCGGACAGTGGGGGACGTCCTCATTTGGGTCACCGTACTGTCCTATCCCGGGCGTGTCGCCCGTATGTTGCCCGGAGAGCACGCTTCCGCCCGCACCAGGCCGCATCCGCAGGGACTACCGACGCGACAGCGCGTTTCGCCCCAGGGATGCGGCGAGGCCCCCGGGGAGGGAACGCATGGGAGACCACGACGGTGGCAATGCGCCGATCAAACCGGCCAAACCCGACCCGAGTCCCAAGCCAGGCGACCCGCACCCCGATGGCAGCTCACCCCCTGGCCCGGGGAAGCACAAGAAGGACGACAGGTGACGACGCGGGGGGTCGGCGCGTATCTCGCGTCCATCGACGCCATGCCTCCCGGATGGGAGCACGCGTTCGCCGCCGTCGAGCGGGCCGACTTCCTCCCGCGCCGCGTCTGGTCGTTCGACGTCGCCACGGGCACCTACACGTCCGTGATCGACCGCGATCGCGACCCGGTCGCCTGGCATCGAGCCGCGAACAGCAACGCGCCCTTGGTCGTTCAGTGGGACGAGGGCACACACACCGGTGACGAGCCCGGCGGATCGGAGGGTGCGCGTCCTGCCTCCCTGGCGCCGGACGTACCTGCAATAGCGTGGGGACGAGATCTCGAACGACTGGAGGGCGCCGTGCGCTTCGCGTTGGGCAACTTGTTCGCCGACCTACCGCCCGAGCAGGTCGATGAAGCTCGGAGCTTCTACCGTTCGAGGGCGGCCGGTCGTGGGCCCGGCAGCGCGGAGGAGTTGAGGGAGGTCCGCGCGCAGAGGTGCGCGTCTGTCCCGGCCGATCCACCGGCCGTCGAGGAGATGGCCGAAGCGTCGGGAGCGCGTGTCCCGGTGCGGATCTTCACTCCGTCCGACGAGCGAGCACGAGGCGTCTACCTGGACATCCACGGAGGCGGCTTCTACATGGACTCCGCAGCACGAGGAGACGTGCGCAACCGTCGGCTCGCGGACGCCCTCCAGCTAGCGGTCGTCAGTGTCGACTATCGCCTGGCGCCGGAGCATCCGTGGCCGGCCGCGCCCGACGACTGTGCGGCGGCGGCACTGTGGCTCGTGGAACAGGCGCGTAAGCGTTTCGGCGCGGACCGGTTGGTGATCGGCGGGAGTTCGGCGGGAGCCACACTCGCGCTGGCGACCCTGCTCCGACTGAGGGACAGCGGGGTCGTCGACGAATTCGCGGGGGCCGTACTCCAGTTCGGCACCTACGACCTGAGCGCACAGACGCCGGCTGGACGCCGGATCGCGGACGAGTACTTCATCCGGGCCTACGCGGGCCACGTCGCGGACCGCACCCATCCGGATATCTCTCCCATCTACGCCGACCTTCGCGATCTTCCTCCGGCGCTATTGGTCGTCGGAAGCGCGGATGTGCTGTTGGAAGACAACCTCGCGATGGCGAGTCGACTCTCCGCCGCCGGGAATCACGTCGAACTCCGGGTCTACCCGGAGGCACCGCACGGCTTCACCGGGCACCCCACCGCAATGGCTCAGACAGCGCTCAACGGCATCGAGACCTGGCTGCTCGACCGCATCACCCAACCGCGAACGGCCTCGCCGGCGCCGTGATCGTGTACCCGAGCGACCGCTTCCAGCGCAATGGCGACCCGAGACGGCAACACGCCGTGCGCGTGCGTGTGGCCGACCGTACGCGTGGCAGGTTGCGGCAGGAGCTTCGGTACGGTGCCGGGGAAGCCTGGGTGCAACTACCCGCGTGTGCTCCTCGTCCCCTCGGGCATGACCGTGCCGCACCCGCACCCGACCTTGCACCCCGCCCGGCCCCTGGAACCGCCGGAGTGGCCGCACTGTGGCCGTGATGCCACAGCAGCGGACCCGGTGGGATGCCGTGGGGTCCACGTGTCCGGCCATACGGCCTGCCTCGCCCACCTGACCGGGGCCGAACACGACGCCTACCTGGCCGGTCTGGGCCCCGGCAGCCACATCGACCATCGCGGCACCACCTTCGCCGAGCCCCTCCTCGCGGCGCTCCTGGACGCTCTGCGCACTCCCACGAGGGCTCTCCACCTCGGCTTCGCCGATTTCGGCTCGGCGGTCTTCGAGAGTGCAGCCGGGTTCGATGCGGCGATCTTCCAGAGAGGTGCCAGTTTCGAGCGGGCGGATTTCCGGGGGACCGCCGTATTCCACTCGGCGCGCTTCAAGGGCCAGGCCGAGTTCGAAGCGGCGACCTTCGGGGGCCGGGCCACGTTCGAGATGGCGGTCTTCGAGGAATTGGCCCTGTTCGACTCGGTGACCTTCGAGCATGACGCCGGGTTCAGTCGGGCGACTTTCAAGGACATCGTCACGTTCGAGACGGCCGCGGCCTTCGAGGGAAACGCGGACTTCGAAGACGCGCACTTCGAGGACGTCGCCAAGTTCTCCTCGGCGTCTTTCGAACGCCGCGCCTGGTTCAAGTCGGCGACCTTCGGGGAGACCGTCCGGTTCGATGAGGTGACCTTCAAGGAAAGAGCCATCTTCGAGTCGGCGGTCTTCGGGTACATCGCCATGTTCGAATCTGCGACCTTCACGGGCGAGGCGGACTTCCGGTCGGCTGTCGTCCAGCACCACGCCCTGTTCCAGTCGGTGACCTTCCGAGGCGCTGCCAGGTTCGAGGCGGCCACCTTCGGAGGCGAACTCAGGTTCGACCGGGCGAGCTTCGAGGGGTCTGACCATCTGGGGCCGTTGGTGTGTGCCGGGCAGGTGGGGTTGTCCGGAGCGGTATTCGGTGGGCCGGTCACTGTGTCGTTCGCCGCGCGCCGGGTGGAGTGCCGGCGTACTCGCTGGACGTCGACAGCCGAGATACGTCTGCGCTACGCCACGGCCGACTTCTCCCACTCGTCCTTCGCCTCCCCTCTGGCCGTCGTCGCGGAGGCTGCCCCCTTCGCCCTGCCCGACGGACGGACACTGGAGGAAGAGGCTTTCGCCGGCGCGCCCGACGCCCGGGTGCGCCTGGTCTCGTTGCGCGGGGCGGACACGAGGCACCTGGTCCTGGCCGACATCGATCTCTCCGGGTGCCTGTTCACCGGGGCGGTGCATCTGGACCGGATGCGGCTGGAGGGCGTCTGCGTCTTCGACACGACCCCGCCCCGCCCACGCCGATGGGGTCATGGCTCGTGTTTCACCCCGCGCCGCACTCTGGCCGAGGAGCATCACTGGCGCGCGGGTCGGCCAAGGGCGGCGCGGGGCTGGAACAGGGCCGTGCTCGACGCCGGGCAAGTCGGCCCGGCACAACTGGAGCCGGTGTACCGGGCGCTGCGCAGGGCTCAGGAGGACGCCGGGAACCAGCCGTGGGCGGCGGACTTCGCCTACGGCGAGCGGGAGATGCGCCGCCACGACCGCACCGGCACCACTCGCGCCGAACGTGGACTGCTTCACGCGTACTGGCTGCTCTCCGGGTACGGGCTGCGTGCCTCCCGCGCCCTGGGTTGGCTCGCCGCCTCCATCGTCCTCACGGTGTCGCTGCTGATGTGGGCCGGGATTCCGCAGGACTCACCGAAGCGGGAGGCCGCAGACCGCGTACCGGCCGGCGGGAGCACGGTCACTTTCGAGATCGGCGAGACCAGCCCCAGGAACCCCACCGGGGACCGGTTCACCAGCGAGCGTTTCGAGAAGTCCCTGGACGTCGCGCTCGGTTCTGTGGTGTTCCGCTCCTCGGGACAGCCCCTGACGACCGCCGGCGGCTATATCGAGTCGGTCTCAAGGCTGAGCCGGCTTCTTTTGCTGGGTCTGGCGGTCCTGGCCGTCCGCAACCGCGTCAGACGTTGACCGGGCACAGCGCGCACCGCACGGCCGCGCCACGGCACGAACCGCCCCCGGGGCCTGGAGAAGCGAATACCGCACGTCGAGGGGCGGGCGCTCGTGGCCAAGTGGGCGGGGATCTCGGGTGGTTCCCGGTAGGCGTAGCGGGCGACTCCTGCGTGGGGCGGGACCAGCGCGGACCAGGTCTCGCCGGCCACCGTGACGACGGCGGTTCGGCTGCGGTCGCCCTCGGCGCCCGCGGGGAAGAGGGCGGCGGCGAGCGCCGACCGCCGAGGGGCAGGCTCTTGGACAACCCGGGCGTCACGATGGTGCGTTCGGGGGCGATCTCGGCGGGGCTGAGGAGTTCGGTGGCGTGGCGGCGTTCGGGGCCGGGTGTGCCACCAGCTGGGCTGGCGAGTGGTGCGGGATTCGATGGCGAAACGAGTCAGGCGTTCTGGTCGATGGTGGCTTCGGCGAGGTGGTCCACCACGTCCGACAGGAGCCCGCGGCGTTCGAAGGCACGTCGCTGGCGGCGGGCGCCGCAACCGTCGCGACGCAGTGTCGCCAGGGTCCGCTCCACGTGGGGCAGATCCCCGGTGGCGTCGAGGTCGCTGCTCACGTGGTCGATCAGGGCGTCGACGACAGTGTTCGCGGGGAGCAGGTCCGCCGTGTGCGGGTCGACGGCCCGGCCCTCGAGGCCGTCGCGGGCGGCGCGCCAGCGGGCCAGGGTCAGCACGCCGTCACGGATGTCGGGGGTTGGGTGGCCGTCGCGGACGGCACGCAACGCGCCGGTGACCAACGCGCGGACCAGGACGGCCTGCAGGACGGCCTCGTCCACGCTGGTGGACACGTCCGGGGCGCGGATCTCCACGGTCGGCCAGTGGGCGGAGGGGCGCGCGTCCCAATAGATCATCTTGGCGTCCATTACGGCACCGCTCGCGACGAGATCGGCCAGGGTGCGGTGGTAGTGCTCGGCCGAGTCCAGGCGCGGCGGGGATCCCGAGGCGGGCCAGCAGGAGACGGAGACGGCCCGCCAGCTGGCATGTCCCGTGTCGCGGCCTTCCCAGAAGGGCGAGTTGGCGCCGAGCGCGATCAGCGTGGGCAACCAGGGCCGGATGTGGCCGAGGACGCCGACGGCGGTGTCCAGGTCGAGCGTGCCGATGTGGACGTGACACCCGCAGACGACGAGTGTGTCGGTGAGCGAGCCGTATCGGGCGCGTTGTTCGTGTCGGCGGGGGGCGTCGACGAGCCGCGACGTGGGCGGGGACGCGAGGACCACCGGGGTGGCGGAGGCGACGAGCCGGCAGCCGTGCGCGGTGGCGGCGGCTGCGAGGCGGCGGCGCAGCGTGAGCAGGTGGGTGCGCAGTTCCTGGGCCGTGTGGGCGATGGGGGTGGCCGACTCCACCTGGTAGCGGGTGGCCTCGATGTGGGTGGTGTCGCAGCCGTCGTCGGCCTCGGCCAGAACCGCTTCGGCGCGGGGTGCCGGGTGCGGGCAGTGCGCGTCGACGAGGAGGAATTCCTCCTCGACCCCCATCGTCGGCACGTTACCCGCGGTGGACTCGGCGGCCGGACCTGTGACGTCAGTCGCGCCGGCGGCGGGTGTGGCGTGGGTACTGCGGGGATCTGACATCGGCGATCCTCCGGCCCGATCGAGTACGGCGTGCGGGCCGCCGCGGGATGAGCGGGAGGGGCCGGGGCGCTCGCATGGGCGGTTGGTGCCGGGCCGCCGATCGAAGCGGACCTGGTCGGTATCTCCACCATCACGGCCGCCCTGCCGCGTCGCCACCGGGCACGAGGGGGGCGCCGCAGCGACCGGTGAGCAGGCCGCGCGGTTCCGTGACGCGCGTTACGGACGGCGTCCGAGCGGGGCCTGCCCGGAGCCTGCGGCGGGTGAGGACGGCTCGCGCCACGTTGGTCCGATCGAGTGACCCTGCGGGGGCGGCACGCCGTGACACGGAAGCACCCGCGTGCCCGGAAGCACCGCGTGCCCGGAAGCACCGCGTGCCCGGACGACGGGCGAAGTCCGAAGGCGCCTCGTCGGTGACCCCACCCGCGGCCGAGCCTGTACTCAGCGAAGTTCGCGCTCCGGTGCCGCCGTCAGCGCGAGCCGTCCTGCGGACCTTCGGCGGTACCGCCCTGCGGGCGTCCTCGCGCCGCGAACGTGCCGCCCACCGCGACGCCGAGGCACATGCCCAGGGCAATGCCCAGCGCGAGGTTGCCGAAGACCGGCAGTCCGAGGACGACACCCATCGCGAGCCCGAGGGAAAGGCCCACGGCGACGGCATTGCCCGAGGCGGATACCGAGTCGTTGCGTTCGTTTGGCATATGATCATTATGTCGAACCCGCATATTGCTTCACAGCATCGGTCAACTTGGACGTCCCGCGGTGCCACGACGTGCGCAGGCCCTCTCACCGGCCGGCAAGGCGTTCCAGCAGCAGGAAGCCGCGGATCGCGGCGACTCGTGCGGATCGCGTACTTGAGGACCGGAGACCACGGCGAGGCCGAGGATTTCGCCCAAAGGGGCACTTGCCCGGGTGGGCGCCTCGTGGGCGCGGGTGCGGGCGGTCGAGCAGCTGGGTGCGCCGGGTCCTGATCCGACCCACCAGGTCGACCAGTGCGATGCGTTGCTGCCACCTGGTAGAGGACCCTCGCATCAAGTGGTGGCCCACGACGACGAGACGACGCCAACTGCTCTTGTCTGCGCGCCCGGAGTCCGGCTTCTGTGGCTGTAACTCCCCATGGATTCCCGGGTGTGGGACGAATAGGATCTCCTACGCCGCCTGCCGATGCGTGATGCGCGGACGCCCACACATCGACTTCGGCGCCGGCACGGGGAGTCGGCCCGAGCAGACACCATCGTCCGAGACGAGCCACGGAAGCGACGCACGCTCTGCTCGGCCCCGGCCCCGCGGCCGAGTAATCCGACGTCACGCCGAACTCATTCTTTTCGTTGGAAACGGCAAAGGGCAGGGGGTCGTTGTCATCGATGAACCGGCAGGCCCAGGAGGAACACCAGCGGACGATGGCCCGGGCCTGGGCGGAATTCCAATCGGCCCAAGCTCTGCGGTTCCGCATGGATCGAATTGCTTATGATGCATCGTTGCAGGATCCGGCCGTCGCCCGAAATTATTACGATTACTGGAAGCTCGACCGGTTGACCGGAACGGGTGAAATCCAAGAATATCTGCGGCAGGGTTTGACGGAAATACGGGGCAGCAAAGGCGGAGCATTCGTTACGATACACCCGGAAACGGATCCGCTGCATGCAAGAATGACCGCTCTTTCCTTGCTCGTCATGGCCAGGCAATATGGCGAGGTCGACCTGCGGTCCGTGACGATCGACGACACCGTCCCGGGGAATTTTCCCAACGCCCGCGCGGTGGCCACGCAGGGCGACAATCCCGCGCAACTAGGATTGTGGTTCAAGTCCACACTCCTCAGAACCGACAATCGGGAAAATTTTCTTCGCGGTCTTTTGCAAGAAGAGAGGAACGCCTTCGGCGCGCACCGTAGATTCGGCGTGGCCAGCACGGCGGTCCATGAGTTCGGCCACGGAATCGGCTGGGCCGCAGAAGCCCGCCGGAGAGCCGGGAAACTGTACCGCAACGTTCCGAACATCGTGCTCAACAGCGTGCGACCCGACGAAATGCGGGCCATCTGGGGAGCGGTCGTGCACCGCTACGGAAATGAGCTTCGGAGCATCGAGGCGTCCGGCGCGGATTCGGGGACGATCAGCAATCGGAAAGCCGATCTCCATCAGAGACTTTTCGGTTCCGATACGGTGCTCCGCAACCAACAGGCGGCCGCAACGGTCGCGACGAAGATCGGTACCTATGCCAATAGCGCAGGCGAATTGGACGCGGACACGGTGGCCGGGGCCGTCCTCGGCGGGGACTCGCAGAAGGGCCTGCCCCAAGAGCTGTTCGCCGAGTTGATGTGGACCCTGGGTCGGAGTGCCGACGACCGGCCCCGCTTTCTGAACGACTTCCTGCACGGCATGCAGGTCACCGAGCTCGACCGTTCTTGGAGATCGGGATACGTCCCGCAAAACAACGCGTATCTCCTGGCCGCGGCCGCCGAACCGCTCCGGCCGATACCTCCCCCCAACCCGTGGATCCGCCCGAGCATTTCCCCCGAACCGATGGCACCGATCCCCAAGCCACAACGCGTATTGCCATCGCCGCAGTCGCCCGAATCCCCGGCGACGATACCGCTGGTCCTGCCGGTCCCCGTAGCCGGGACGAGGACGACGGCCGAGACCACCCCGGGAAGCGCGGACGCCACAATCCCGGATCTTCGCGTACCCGACCCGAGAAGTCTGTGGGCCAACGGAACCCTGTCCACTGTGGCCCGCACGTTCACGCCGGCCCGTTCACCCCGGGGAGCCGGCTCGTCCACACCGTCTTCGACCCCCGCCGGTGAGGGAGCCGACCCAACGCCTCGTCGACGCGAGGGTCAGAACTCGAGAGAAACGAGACAGGACCCGCGCGGCCCCGCCATGGGCTGACAACACCCGAGGAACTCCTGACGTCGGACGCGACCCCGGGCCACGCCCGACACAGACCATCGCCCGTGCGGACGAGGTGATGTGGCCGCGACCCGGGGCCACTACGCGCTCCGGTCGGCGATCACCGACCCGAGCGCGTCGTCGGCGTCTGCGACTACGCGAACCCGACGGTCCCGGGAGATCCCGGGTCCCACCGGGTCGGGGCTGCGGGTCCGAGGCCCAACAAGCCCGCGGCGCGGGCGGTTTCGGTGGCCTCGCGGCGCGAGGTCGCGCCCAGTTTGTCGAGGATCGCCGCGACGTGGTGTTCCACGGTCCGCACCGACAACACCAGGTGCCGGGCGATCTCGGCATTGGTGCGGCCTTCGGCGAGCAGTTCGAGGACGTCGGATTGGCGGGCGGTCAGTCCCGCCGGATGGGTGCGGGTGGTCGGTACGGGGCCGCGGGGCACGCGGCGCAGCCCGAGGGCGCGCAGTCGGGCGCGGACCGGGTCGGCCGCGGCCGAGGCGCCGAGTCGGTCCAGCACGCCCAGTGCGGTCAGGGTCGGGCCGAGTTCCCCGGACTCGGCGAGCTCCAGCGCCTGTTCGTAGGGTGCCCCGGCGGCGGCGAAGCCCTCCGCGGCAGTTCGCCAGTCGCCGCGCAGGCTCGCCGCGTATGGCTCCGGGCAGCCCTCGAACGGCTCGGCCGCCGGCCCCGATCGGGCCAGATGCCACAGGAGTTCGGCGCGGAAGGACTCCCTGCCGGGCCGGTCCAGAAACGGCAGCAGTAGGTCGCGGACGGCGCCGGCGGCTTCCGGTCGGCGGGCGAGCCAGGCCCATTCGGCGTAGGCGATCCCGGCGTAGGCGAGTCCGGGCAGTGAGCGCTGGCGCAACGCGCGATGCCACGCCTGGATCAGCGGTTTCTCGGCGCCGGCGTCGCCGCGGCGGGCCAGGAGCCTCGCGTACGGCGGGACGCTGTAGACGTAGAGCATCCCCGGGTCGTCGACGCCCTCCACGAGTGCCCGCAGCCCCTGCTCGGCGGACGCCGTCTCACCGCGTCGCATCAGGGCCAGGCAGCGGTGCACGTCCAGGTTGTAGGCGTGCGACCAGAAGCCGCATTCGCGAGTGAACGCCAGTCCCTCCTCGACGCACCGGTCCAGCCCGGCAAAGTCGCCGAAGCGGTAGAGCAGTTCGGCGAGGTTGGTGTAGGCGCGGGCGGCGCTTTCGTGGGACCCGGCGTGCAGGGCGGTGGCGAGGCTCTCGCGGACGCAGCGCAGCGCGGGGGCCGGCTCGCCCAGGTCCGCCCGGGCCACCCCGAGATAGTTCAGGCACAACGAGATCAGATCCGGGCAGCCGTGTTCACCGGCGAGCCGCCGGGCCTGGTCGAGGACGCGGACGGCCCGTTCGCTGTGGCCGGTCAGCGCGAGCAGCGCGCCCTGATGGGTGAGCGCGGACGCCAGCTCCGGGGTGCGGCCGAGCGGGTCCAGGACGCGGACCGCCCGGGACACGGCGTCCTCGGCGGCGTCGGTCTCCCCGGTCATGTAGTGGTGGCGCGAGAGCCGGACCAGCGCCCGGCCGAACGCCGCGGGGTCCGCCGACGGCTCGTACAGGCGCACCGCCTCCTGGCCCGCGCGTACCGCCGAGGTGAAGCGGTGCGCGTTGTACAGCTCCCAGGCGTAGTCGTCCATCAGGCCCGCGCGGTCGGCGGCGGTGAAGCGGTCGGGGTGGCGCAGGGCGGCCTCGAAGTGCGTCAGCGCCTGCCGGTGCGAGCCGGCGCGCGCCGCCTCCCGGGCGGCGGCCGGGGCGTGGGCCGCGATGGTTTCGGCGTCGTCGGAGCGGACCGCGTGGTGCAGGAGCCGGTCCCGGTCCGGTTCCCGCCGGGCGAGCAGGGCGCGCACCACGGCACGGTCGAGGGTACGGCGGCGCAGGGCGGGCAGGCTGCCCTCGATCGCGCGGCGGGCGAGCTCGTGCCGGAACGCCAGTCCCTCGGGCCGTACTTCGACGATGCCGCGCCGCTCCGCCTCGGCCAGGGCGTCCAGCCGGTCGCCGAGCAGTTCCTCGGCGAGGCGCAGGCCGACGTGGGTGGGCACCACGGACAACTGCTCCAGCGCGGTGCGGCAGTCCTCGCCGAGGACACGTACCCGGGCCAGCACCGCGTCCGCGACGGTCTCCGGCACCTCTCCGGGGGTGTCGGCGAGGACCTCGGTGACGTAGAACGGGTTGCCGCACGTGACGGCGTGCAGGGTCCGCGGATCGCGTCCGGATCCGGCGGCGAGTCGGGCGACGGCGTCCGGGGACAGCGGTCGCAGGGGGAGTCTGCGCACCCGGGCGCGGGTGAGGGCGCCGAGCAGTCTTTGCAGCGGATGCCGGGTACCCAGCTCGTCGTCGCGGAAGGTGAGGACCAGGACCGTGCCGAGGTCGTCGACGCGTCCGGCCAGATAGGTGAGGGCGTCCAGGGTCGCGTCGTCGGCCCAGTGCACGTCCTCGACGACCAGCACCACCCGGCCCGCCTGCGACATTTCCGCGGAGATCGCGGCGAACACGGCCTCGCCCGCCGCCCCTTCGGCGAGAGTCCGCTCCAGCGGGCCGCCGGTGCCCGCGGCGGCATCGCGCAACGCACCGAGCGCGCGCGGCGCCATCAGGTCGTCGCAGGCGCCGACGAGCACGCGCACATCCGCTCCGACGGCTTCCGTGAATGCTCGGACCAGGCTGGTCTTGCCGATCCCGGCCTCGCCGAACACCAGCACCACCGAGCCCCACCCATGCCCGGCGTCGTCGCTCGCCGCGAGTAACTCGGCCAATTCCCGGTCGCGTTCCAGCATGGCGCCCCCCACCGACATCCTGCCCCGCTGCCGATCCGCTGTCGCCTCGATGCGTGCCGTCCACGGCAGTTCCGGTGCCGTCCACGGCGTTTGTGGCCACGCGTCCGTGCCAGGGCGTGTCTAGGTGGCCACGCTCCCAACATAGGTGGCGACCACCGATGCCCACCACAGGTCAACGCCCGTAGAACGGATCGGGTCGGCACCTCGCCGGGGGGAACGGCGGCGACGGCCTTCGATCCACGGCGGCCCGCGGCCCGCGGGCGAGTCACGACGCGAGACGTCGACAGGCACGGCAAGGCAACACTCAACGGAAATATCAATGTGGGGGAGAAATGACCCAAGTGGAGTCCCCGGCGGTCGTCGGCCGTACCGGAGAACCACCGTCCGAACCGGACCGTCGGGTTCAGCGGCCCGCGCCCCGGTTGGACATCGAAGCCGTCGAACCGCCCGTCGAGTCCGACGAGGCGCTGGTCAACAACGCGTTCGCGCTGGACAGTTCCTACATGGGCGTCGCGGTGCGCCCGGGCGGGCCGACCGGCGGCTGGTTCCGGATCTTCAAGGTGGGCGGCTGGTTCCAGGGCGGGGCGGACCAACTCGTGGCGATGGACTGGACGCCCGGCTTCGCCACGGTCCACGAAGAGGCCCTGGGCGGGGCGCTGACCTCCGCTCCCGGAGCGACGCTGTGGAAGAACCGCCAACGCATCGACGTCTTCGCGCGCGGCCTCGACTCGGCGACCTGGCACCACTGGCGCGACTACCAGCAGGGCGTGACCGGCTGGAACGGACCGCACAGCCCGCCGGACAACACCTCGATGACGGCCGTGTGGTCGTCCGCGGACCACCTGCTGCACTACGCGGTCCGCGGGACCGACAAGCAGTTCTGGACCGCGACCTGGAACGAGTCGACGTTCTCCTCGTCCGGCTGGGGGTTCACCCGCCCCGGTCCGGTCGAGTTCACCTCGGCCTGCGCGGGGGCAAGCCCCGAGATCAACGTGATGCGGCTGTACGCGCGCGGGGCCGACGGCTACCTGTACCGCACACAGGGACGCCAGTCGACACCGTCCAGTTGGGAGTCCTGGCATCGGGTCGGCAACCAGCCGGTGAAGCTGGCCAGCGCACCCACCGCGGTGAACTGGGGCTGGTGGGCCGAGGAGATCTTCGCGATGGGCGTGGACGGCCACGTGTGGAACGCCTATTACCGCGACCAGGAGGGCTGGAACTGGGAGAAGCTTCCCAAGCCCAACGACTCCACGGCCGGGCTCTACCGCCAGGCGACCCCGATCGTGGTGAGCCACCAGGTGGGGACGCTGGACCTGTTCGTCCCGGGCCACACCAAGGAGTTCCTGACCAACCGCTGGAAGGGAACCTGGCACGGGTGGCGAGGGGTGGTCGTCCCGAACCACTTCTACCCGGTGCAGTAACCGCACCGCGCGCCGGCCGCGTTCCGCGGGCGGGTGTGCCCGTGAACCCGGGACACCGCCCGCGGATCGGCGCCGCCCCCATGGCTTGCTCACCTCGCACCGAGAGCCGGTCGGCGGGGCGGCGCCGGTGTCGATCCGGTCGCCGGCGGCGCGGCGCGGGACCGCCGCTCGTACGTCGCCGGCCTCCGCCCCGCGCGACAACCGGTCGACGGGCGGGGCCCAGGGATGCCAGCCGGCCCGCCGCCGAGCGGATCCTGCGCCCGGTGACGCCGTCCGAGGGGCGCACTACTGTCTCCGGGGCGGGCCGCACGAGCTGTTACGAGACCACCCGGAGCCGACCGCTCGGTCCGTGGCGGAGTTCTTCCAGAGCCTGCGCCGTGGCCTCGTCCGCGGGCAGCAGGACCACCAGTTGTTGTGCGTCCGACGGCAGTTCGAGAGTCTCCCGGAGCAATCGCAAGGCGTATCCCGCGGGATGGTCGAGTCGGAGGGGGCCGCGTTGCGGCACCACGTTCCCCTTCAGGCGGCGGGTGAAGTCCGGGCCCGCCACGGGGGCGAGTTCCGCGGTGAACCACGCGGTGTTCTCGATACTCGGCCCGAGCCACAGGTCGAAGGCCCGCTCGTCCGCGACGTCGTCCCAGTCCGCGAAGAACTCGCGGGCGCGCGGGTCGGTGAAGACGTAGCGGGTGAGGTTCGGGGCCTCGGCGTCGAGAAGTCCCGTTCCGTCGGCCAGCGCCGCGAAGCCTTCGGTGTGGGCGAGGACGTCGCCGAGCCGGTTCGTCACCAGTGCGATCCCCGGGTCCAGCAGACGCAGCGTTTCCAGGACGGACGGTCGCACCGCCCGGCTCGGCGGCGCGGGCCGCGCGTGCGAGGGGCACTCACCGCCGGTGATCTTGGTGAGGTAGCGCAGGTGCTCGCGTTCCGACGGATCCAGACTCAGCGCGTCGGCGAGCGCGTGCACGATCGGCGTGGAGGGATTGCGGTCCCGGCCCTGTTCGATGCGGGTCAGGTATTCCACGCTGATGCCCGCGCGCGCGGCGAGGTCCGAGCGGCGCAGACCCGGTGCACGGCGGCGTCCATGGTCCGGCAGTCCCAGCGATTCCGGCTGGATGCTGTCCCGCTTCGCGCGGATGAAGTCTCCCAACGGCGTACCCATGAGGTGAGCCTATGGCGGTGTCGGCGGGGTGTGGAGGGCTCAGGCCGGCCCTGCGGGGGCCGGCCTGAGCCCGGTCTGGTTGCCGCCTCGGCGTCGCCTGATCGTGGTGGACATGGAGAACACCGAGCACAGGTTGCTGATCATCGTCGGAAGCGTTCGAGACGGAAGGTTCGGCCCGGTGGTGGCCTCGTGGGTCGCCGCACAGGCCGCCACCCACGGCGGCTTCGACGTGGACGTCGTCGATCTGGCCGAAATCGACATCCCGCTGGCGCTGCCCGCCGCGTCCCCGAAGTACGCGGGCGACGACTACCCCCGCCCGGCCGGGATGGCGGCGTTGACGTCGGCGCTGGAGGACGCCGACGCGTTCATCGTGGTGACGCCCGAGTACAACCACAGCTACCCCGCCTCGTTGAAGGCGGCCATCGACTGGCACTTCACGCAGTGGACGGCCAAGCCCGTCGCCTTCGTCAGCTACGGCGGCGCGGCGGGCGGGCGGCACGCGGTCCTGCACCTCGAGAACGTGTTGACCGAGTTGCACGCGGTCACCGTTCGCGACGGCCTCGCCTTCCCGAACTACTTCACCGCATGGCAGGACGGCCGGCCGCTGGACGCCGACGCGCCGGGGTACGCCAAAACCCTCCTCGACCAGCTGTCCTGGTGGGCGGGCGCACTCCGAGCCGCTCGCGAGGCGGCTCCGTACCCGGCGTGAGCGCGGCGGCCATGGAGTAGGTGCCGCCCGGGTGTACCGATCCGCCGGTCGGCCGGCTCGCGCTCGGCCGCATGGCGTTCGCGGAGCGGACGTACGGGGTCGACCCGTGGGCGCTGGACGATCGGGCCGCCGGCGCCGATCTCCCAGGCGCGGCCGGCCGTACCGGCGCGGCGGACCCGGGCAGGAGTGGGGCGGTTCGGCGGGATTCTCCCATGGGCGACGAGGGTTCGGGCCGGCCCGGAGCGGGTGTGGCAGGCGATGACGGGCCACGTCCGGAGGTCGGCCGCCCGGGGCACGCGGATCTTCGGACGACCCATCCACGCGGATGTGCCCGCAACAGCTCGACGGCCCGCCCTCCCCGCGCCGCCCCCGCACGGCACAAGCGCCGGGGGGCACGCTCGGTCCGGACGAGGGCGGTGCGGCGGGCGGCGCCGAGCTTGAGCCATCCGAGGGGTGCGACTGTTCCGATCGGGTGGGCGGGTCGGGTCGCTCGGCGTCGCACGGCGTGCCGTCGGACACGGTGATGCTTCGGTGCCGCCGTGCGGGGCGATGATGGGAGAGCGCGATGACCACAGGTGTGGACAGGCCCGGCCGGCCGGTGCTGCCGCCCATCCTCAGAGGGCAGAAAGCGTTGGTGACGGGGGCGAACTCCGGCATCGGCAAGGCGACCGCGATCGGACTGGGACGGGCGGGTGCCGACGTCGTCGTGAACTACGTCGCCGGCCGGGAGGCCGCCGAGGACGTGGTCCGAGAGATCGAGTCCTTCGGCGTACGGGCCTACGCGCACGAGGCCGATGTCTCTCGGGAGGACCAAGTCGTCGCGATGATCGCGCGCATGGTCGAGGACTTCGGCACGATCGACATCATGGTGGCCAACGCGGGGCTCCAGCGGGACGCCGCCTTCACCGAGATGTCGCTCGCCGAGTGGCAGAAGGTCCTGGACGTGAACCTCACGGGCCAGTTCCTGTGCGCCCGGGAGGCGACCAAGGAGTTCCTGCGCCGCGGCGCCGTCCCGGAGGTCTCCCGCTCGGTCGGGAAGATCGTCTGCATGAGCTCGGTCCACCAGATCATCCCGTGGGCGGGCCACGTGAACTACGCCGCCTCCAAGGGCGGCGTCCTGATGCTGATGCAGACCCTCGCGCAGGAACTCGCCCCGCAGGGCATCCGGGTCAACGCGGTCGCCCCTGGCGCCATCCGTACTCCGATCAACCGCAGCGCGTGGGACACCCCCGAGGCGGAGGCCGATCTCCTCAAGCTGATTCCCTACCGTCGCGTCGGTGATCCGCAGGACATCGCCGACGCGGTGACCGCACTGGTCTCCGACCTGATGGACTACGTCGTCGGCACCACGATCTACGTCGACGGCGGCATGACGCTCTTCCCCGGCTTCGCCACCGGAGGGTGAGGGCGTGGAGGACCACGTCACTCCTCGTCGGGTGGTGATCCTCGGCGGCGGCTTCGCCGGACTGTTCGCCGTACGGGCCCTGCGCGGCGCCCCGGTCGCGGTGACCCTGGTCGACCGCTGTGCGCACCACCTGTTCCAGCCCCTGCTGTACCAGTGTGCTTCCGGCATCCTGTCCGAAGGCCAGATCGCGCAACCGCTGCGCGCCGTCCTGCGCCGCCACGAGCAGGTACGTTGCCTGGAGGCGACGGCGACCGACGTGGACGTCACCCGACGGGTCGTGCACGTCGAGCGGCCGGACGGCCGCACGCTCGAACTCCCCTACGACGAGCTGATCGTGGGGATCGGCGTGCGCCAGTCCTACTTCGGGCACGACGAGTTCGCGGCCCACGCCCCGGGCATGAAGACGCTGGAAGACGCGCTGAACGTGCGAAGCAAGCTCTACCGCGCGTTCGAGATGGCCGAGGCCGCCGAGGACGAACGCGAGCGCGCGCAATGGCTCACCTTCGCCCTGGTGGGGGCCGGCCCGACCGGAGTCGAGCTGGCAGGCCAGATTCGGGAGATCGCCGGCCACACGCTCAACCGGGAGTTCTCCACCGTCGACCCGAGTCGGGCCCGGGTGCTGCTCTTCGACGCCTCGGACGCGGTCCTCGCCGCCTTCGGCCCCGTCCTGTCCCGTCGGTCCGCCCGAACCCTGGACGACCTCGGCGTGGAGGCGCACCTCGGCTCGATCGTCACCCACGTGGACGAACAGGGCCTGACCGTACGCCACAAGGACGGCGGCACGGAGCAGGTGGAGGCGCGCACGGTGCTGTGGACGGCCGGGGTCGAGGCACCGCCGCTGGCGACGGCGCCGGCCAGGGCCACCGGGGCGGAACAGGACCGGGCGGGACGCGTCCGGGTCGAGCCCGACCTGACGATCGCGGGCCATCCGGAGATCCGGGTCGTCGGCGACCTGATGAGCCTGAACAAGCCGCCCCGTCTGGCCGAGGTCGCGATGCAGAGCGGCGCCTACGCCGGCCGCCGGATTCGCCACGCCGTCGAGGGCCGGACCGGCAAGGCGCGTCCGTTCCGCTACCTGGATCTCGGGAGCGCCGCGTACATCTCCCGCGGCAAGGCGGTCGTCAAGATGGGCCGGTTCCACGCGTCCGGCCTGATCGGCCGGCTGATCTGGCTGCTCATCCACATCGTCTTCCTCACCGGCTTCCGCAGCCGGATCGGGGCGCTGCCGAGTTGGGCGGTGGTCTTCGCCACCGGCTCCCGCCGCGAACGCGCCTTCATCGCGACCGACCCGCAACCCGCCCCGCCCTCGGCCACATCCCCCGGTCCGCCGAACGACCCCGAGGTCGCCCGGCACGAGTCGTCGAGGCCCGCATGAACCTCATGCCCCAGCTGCTGGCCGCAGCCGCACCGGAACAGCTGCTTCCCGCACGGGAGTTGATGGCGTTCACGCTGGCCGCCCACATCACCCTGGTGCCGTTGGGCGTGGCACTGCCGTTCATCACGCTGGTGATGCACCATCGGGGTCTGCGCAAGAACGACCCGGTGGCCATGCTGCTGGCCCGGCGCTGGTCCGCCGTCATGGCAGTGCAGTTCGCGGTCGGCATCGTCACCGGCACGGTCTTGTCGTTCGAATTCGGACTGCTGTGGCCGGGCATGATGGGTCGGTGGGGCGACGTCTTCGGCATCGGATTCGGGGTCGAGGCCTGGGCGTTCTTCCTCGAGGCGATCCTGATCGCGATCTACCTGTACGGTTGGCGGCGGCTGAAGCCGTGGACGCACTTCTGGCTGGGCGTCCCCCTGCCGCTGGCGGCGCTGCTCGGCGCGTTCGGGATCATCGCCGCCAACGCCTGGATGAACACCCCCGCGGGCTTCACCCTCGATCCGACCGGCAAGCCGGTGAACGTCGATATCCGATCGGTGATCTTCACGCCGATGTTCGGACCGCAGTACTGGCATTTCGTGGTCGCGATGTTCCTGACCGCGGGCTACGTCGTGGCCGGTGTCTACGCGGTCGGGTGGCTGCGCGGTCGCCGCGACCGCTACCACCGGCTCGGGTTCCGGGTGCCGTTCACGATCGCCGCCGTCCTGACCCCCGTGCAGTTCGTCCTCGGCGACTCCATCGCCCGGTCCGTCTTCCACAAGCAGCCCGTCAAGTTCGCCGCCACCGAACTCGTCTGGAACACCGACACCCATGTACCCGAGTACATGTTCGGCAGCCTGCAATCGGACGGAAGTGTCAAGGGGGGTCTCAAAATCCCCCAACTGGACTCGATTCTGGCCGGCTTCAGCCCCGACACCAAGGTGACCGGGCTGACCGCCGTGCCGGCCTCCGACCGCCCCACCCCGACCCAGGCGACGATCGCACACTGGGCCTTCGACATCATGGTGACCATCGGCAGCCTGCTGATCCTGTTGGCGCTGTGGTACGGCTGGTGTTGGTTGCGCCGCCGTGACCTGCCGCGGTCACGGTGGTTCTTCCGAAGCGCCGCCCTTGCCGGTGCGGCCAGTGTGGTGACCGTGGAATGCGGCTGGATCACCACCGAGGTGGGTCGCCAACCCTGGATCGTCTACGGGAACATGCGGGTCTCCGAAGCGGTCACACCGACCGGGGCGGCCACGCTGTGGACCGTGTTCGCCGTCATCGTGGTGCTCTACGTCCTCATCTTCGGGGCGTTTCTCGGCGTGCTCCTCAAGATGCGAAGTCGTTGGCGCCTGGCCGACTCCAAAGTCGGCCGCGTGCCGGCCGACGGACCGGAGAGCGACACCCCGTACGGCCCACGCGGCGAACTGGTCACCACCGGCCCGAAGCCCTCTGCTCCGTTGGGGACTTCGGGCAGCGGATCGGGCACCGGCCCGGACCCCGGGAGCGGGCCGTGATCGCCGACGCCGTGGCCTGGATCCTGCTGGTGGTGATCGCCGCGTACGTCTGCGGCGGCGGCGTCGACTACGGCGCCGGGTTCTGGGACCTGCTGGCCGGCGGTGCGGAGCGCGGGAAGGCCCCGCGCCGGCTGATCGATCACGCGATGGCGCCGGTGTGGGAGGTCAACAACGTCTGGCTGATCTTCGTCCTGATCCTCATGTGGACCGGCTTCCCGGTGTTCTTCCAGACGGTGTTCACCGCGTTGTGGCTGCCGCTGGTGCTGGCCGCCGTGGGCATGCTCCTGCGCGGCGCCGGATTCGCGCTCCGCAAGCCCACCCGCAGGCTGGCCGAACGCCGGGTGTACGGGGCCGTGTTCGCGATCTCCTCGCTGCTCACCCCGTTCTTTCTGGGAGCCGCCGCGGGCGGAGTCGCCTCCGGCCGGGTCGAGCCGGGCACCACCGCTTCGGCCGACGCCTGGGCGAACACGACCTCGATCTTCGCCGGACTGCTCACCGTCGCGGCCACCGCCTTCCTCGGTGCGGTGTTCCTCACCTCGGACGCGCGCCGCTTCGGCGCCCACGACCTGGTCGGCTACTTCCGGCTGCGCGCCTGGATCGGCATCGCGGCCCTCGTGGTCCTGGGTGTGCTCGCCCTGGCCGTGACCGACGAGCACGCCTCGTACGTCCGGCACGGCCTCACCCACGGGATCGGGCTCGTGCTGATCCTGGTCGCCGCGGGTGCCGTGGCCGCCACGGCCTGGCTGGTCTCCGGCCGTAACGCCGGATGGGCGCGCTACACCTCGGTGGCCTCGGTCGCCCTGACGGTCGCGGCCTGGGGATTCGCGCAGCGTCCCTATCTGGTGCCCACCTCGCTGACCGTGCGGCAGGCAGCGGGAGACAGCGAGTCGCTGCGCTGGATGCTCATCGTCGCACTCATCGCCGTCGTGCTGATCGGCCCGGCGCTCGTGGTGCTGTACCGCCTCGACACGCACGGGGTGCTGGAACCGCTGACCGACGAGGACGTCGGGGAGTGACGGCTTGCCACATCGCACCGCACCGAACCGCACCGCACCGCACCGCACCGCACCGCACCGCACTGAACCGCACCGCATCGGGCGCGGCGGAGACGGGCGGCCCGCCGGCAAGCCCGATGCGCAAGTCACGCGGCGACGATTGTCATCCCCGGCCGAGAAGCGGAATGTGACCTGTGGACAAGGGCGTTCCCCGGCCGGGGAGCCCGGCACGGGGAGGCTCAGCCCAGGCGCTCCGCCAAGTGGTCACCGACCCGCAGGGCGTTCGCGATGGCGGTCAGCGAGGGGTTGACCGCGCCGATGCTCGGGAAGAAGCTCGTGTCCACGACGTACAGGTTGTCCAGGTCGTGGGCCTTGCAGTTGACGTCGAGAGCCGAACTCAACGGATCGGTGCCGAATCGCACGGTGCCCGCCTGGTGCGCGGTGGCACCGATCGGCATGCCCTTGTGCAGGTAGAGGCTGTGCGGGAGCAGGTGGTGCGGGTGCATCCCCAGGTGTTCGAGGTTGCTCCGGAGCTTGTGCCGCACAAGCGTCGCGCTGGGCATCGACCGCCGTGATCGCACGAGAATCCGACAGGGTCTGCGCGCGCTCTTCGTGGGCTTCGTACCGGCGATCGTCGCCACGTTGTTGTTCAGCCTCCTTATTCGCGCATTCGACCTCGAGTCGCGGGCGTTCGGCCTGGGACTGCGGCCGGTGTCCAATCTCATCAACACCCCCAACTTCTTCTCGGTCGCCGTCGCGACGTTGGCCGGGATCGTGTGCATCGTCTCGCTCACCGAGGCGAGGACGAGTGCTCTGCTCGGCGTGTTCATCTCGGTCACCACCATCCCGGCGGCCGCCGACGTCGGTGTCTCCGTCGCGTTCGCCGCCTGGCGAGAGGCATGGGGGTCGCTCGTGCAACTGCTGGTCAACATCGTGGTCCTGGTCGCGGTGGGCACCGCAACGCTCCGCCTCCAGCGGGAGATCTGGCGGCGGGTCGGCCGGCGCCGCGGGCAAACCGGCAGCCGGCCCGGTCACGGCGGGTAGGAACGCCGTGATCGAGGCCCCGAATGGCGGCTCGGCCGCGGTCCGATTGCGCCATGGGCATGACGGTGCGGGACATGCCGGGGCTCCCCGGGCCGGGGACGCGGAACCCGCTCCAGCCGCGTGATATCACCGGACAAAGGCTTGTGAGCCGACGCCTGCGGGTGGGTTCCGTTGCTGAGGAGACGATGCGAGTGTCGGCCACGCCTGCCGGAGTGCCCGAAAAGGTGTCACCGGATCCCTTCGCGCCGGTCCGTTCTCGCGGGTACCTGGGGCTCTTGGCGATAGCGGCGGTGCTCGGGGTCCCGATCTCGGCGGCGGCGTTCGGATTCCTCGCCCTCGTCTCCCGGTTCGAGTCGCTGACCTACACGGATCTGCCCGAGGCGCTGGGCTTCGACGACACGCCCTCGTGGTGGCCGGTACCGCTGCTCGCCGTGGCGGGGCTGCTGGTCGGGCTGATCATCAACCATCTACCGGGGGAGGGCGGGCACAAGCCGGCCGAGGGCCTCGGCTCGACGGGCGCGGCGTCCGCGAAGGAGCTGCCCGGTATCGCGCTCGCGGCGCTGGCCTCCCTCGGGATCGGCGTCGTCCTCGGGCCCGAGGCGCCGCTCATCGCTCTCGGCGCCGGCCTCGCCGTGTTCGGCGCACGGCTGGTGAAGCGGGACATCGGGCCGAAGGTGAGCGCCGCCGTGGGCGCCGCCGGGAGTTTCGCCGCGGTCAGCGCGCTGCTGGGATCGCCGCTCCTGGGGGCGTTCCTGCTGATGGAGGCATCGGGCCTGGGTGGGCCGATGCTCGGGATGGTGCTGGTGCCGGGACTGCTTGCGGCCGGCATCGGTTCGCTCGTCTTCATCGGCCTGGGCTCGTGGACCGGCCTGGGCACCTACTCCCTGACCCTCGACGACGTGCCCGCCGCCGATGTGCCGGATTTCGCGTCCTTCGGCTGGGCCCTCGTCATCGGGCTTGCGGCGGCCTTCCTGGGCACGGGCATCCGCCGGGGCGCCCTGTATCTGGAGCCGCGGGTGGAGCGGCACAGGGTGCCGGTCACCGTGGCGATGGGGACGATCGTCGGGCTCGCCGCGCTCGTGTATGCCGAAGGGTCGGGGTACGACGCGTCGGGGGTGCTGTACTCGGGGCAGCACGCGCTGGACCCGCTGCTCGCCGGCAGTGACGGATATTCGGTGGGCGCGCTCGTCCTGCTCATCTTCTGCAAGTCGGTGGCGTACTGCGTGTCACTGAGCGCCTTTCGGGGAGGTCTCGTCTTTCCCTCGATGTTCGTGGGCGCGGTGGGCGGGATCGCGCTGTCCCATCTCCCCGGCCTGGATCTGACGTCCGGGTTCGCGATGGGTATCGGCGCGATGTGCGTGGCGATGCTGAAACTCCCGATGACCTCGGTGCTGTTGGCCACCCTGCTGTTGGGGTCCTCGGCGCTCACCGTGATGCCGCTCGTGATCGTCGCGGTCGTGGTCTCGTACGTCGTCTCGTTGCGACTCGTCCCCGTGCCCCGCGTTGCGCCCGCCACGCCACCGGGCTCCGAGCCCGTCGGCGCCCACGCCGACCCGTCCTAGTCCGACGCCCGTTCGGTACATGGGGCCGCTCGGGCCGTATGTACCTGACCCGGCACCCGAGGTGGAGGCCGATCGTGTCCGTGAGTCCGACAGGGCGGCAGATCGTGCTGCGCGAAGGCGAACAGACCGCCGCCGTCGTGGAACTCGGCGGTGCCCTGCGCGGCTACTTCGTCGGTGGACGGCCGGTACTGGACGGCTTCTCCGCCGACGAGCCGATCGTGGGCGGCCGTGGCCAGGTCCTCGTGCCGTGGCCGAACCGGATCGGCGGAGGACGGTACCGGTGGAACGGCGAGGACTTCCGGCTGCCCCTGACCGAGCCCGAGAAGGGCAACGCGATCCACGGGCTGCTGCGCTGGACGTCCTGGCCGGTGCTGGAACAGCACGAGGATCGGGTACTTCTCGGGGTCACGCTCTGGCCACAGCCGGGCTACCCCTTCCTCCTCCACGTCCGGGTCGAGTACGCGCTCGGGCCGGCGGGGCCGGCGGTGGCCGTGGTCGCCCGGAACGTCGGTACCGGCACAGCGCCCTACGGTGTCGGCCGGCACCCCTACCTCACCGTGGGCACCGACCCGGTGGACGACGCGGTGCTCACCCTCCCGGCCCGAAAATGGCTTCCGGCGGACGACTCGGGCATGCCCGCGGCGGCCGAACCGGTGGCCGGCTCACTCTTCGACTTCCGCATCCCCAGGGCCGTGGGCGCGCAGCACCTGGACACGGCATTCACGAAATTGGAGCGGGACTCCTCCGGTCTTGCCGCGGTACGGCTGGCGCACCCTTCCGGATCGCACGGCACCGACCTGTGGCTCGGCGAGGGAGTCGAGTTCGTGCAGGTGTACACGGGAGACACGCTCCCCGAGCCGGCGCGGCGCAAAGGCATCGCGGTGGAGCCGATGTCCTGCCCGGCGGACGCGTTCCGAAGCCGCGCCGGTCTGGTGGAACTCGAGCCCGGTGCCGAGCACACCTTCAGGTGGGGCCTGCACGCGTGGACCGAGCGACGCTGACACCGAGACGACGTGACCCGCGGCCCGCTCGGCGACGCTCGGCCTCTTCGACGTCGGTCTCGGCGGGGGCAGCGCGGCGGCCCCCGCCGAGCCGCGATGCCCCCGGGCGACCTGCGTCGGACCCGCGGTCGGGGTTCGTCCGGCCGGACCCGATCGCCCCGTGTGCATGGGGAGACCGGAACGGCCGGCCGCGTTGTCACCTCGCGTCGGTGGTTGCCCCGCGAGGGCTACCAGCGGTACCAGCGGCCTCGCGCGCCCCCGGCGCCGGTGCCTCGGAAGACGAAGCCGAGGAGCCACACGACGAGGACGATGATGGCGATCCACCACAGGGCTTTGAGGGCGAATCCGGCGCCGAAGAGCACCAGCGCCAGCAGGAGGACGAGCAGAAGCGGGATCATGACGATCACCTGTCGAAGACTGGTCGTGGGTGGGCGGCCGAGACCGGTCGGTCAGGGCCCGGGCTGGGTTTCCCGGTGTCGGCCGAACAGGGCCATGCAGACCTGGTTGGGTCCGACGATCGGGTGGTCCGGCAGCGTGGCGAGCACGCGCAGGACCGACGGGGGCGCGTGGTGGGCGCGGGCGTACGCGATCAGGCCGCCGGGCCGGGCGGGATAGGTCGCGCCTCGGAGCGCGCAGTGGACCTCCATGGGCGTGGGGTCCGTTCCGGAACAGGCCGGGGCGCTCATGGCGACGCCCCCTCGATGCCGTCGTCACCCGGTCCCCTGGGGGAGCCGCCCGCAGTCGCACGGGGTGGCGGAGCGAACGCGAGACAGGTGAACAGGTGCGCGGTGCCCGTGATGTCGAGGAGACGGCGAAGCTTGTCGCAGGGTACGAGGGTGAGTGCGATCCCGCGCTCGACGGCTCTGGCTCGTGCGTACAGCAGGGCGTGGATTCCGGTGCTGTCGCAGAACGTCACCGCGCGCATGTCCACGTTCACTCGACGTGCTCCGAAACCCAGGACGGTGTCGAGGGCTCGCCGAAGCTGTGGCGCGGTGTCGATGTCGATCTCTCCGCCGATCCGCAGGAGGGTTCGGGCGCCGTCTGTGGCGGCGTTTACACGGAGATGCCGCGTCATGGTTGCGCCGTGCCGGCGGCGTCCGGGGCGACTCGTGCCCCGGCGGCGGGTGTTGGGGCGACGTGGGGACATTGCCATTCCCTCACTCGGGTGCCGTGGTGGGGATCTCGATCGGGGTGCGGACCGGTCGGGTCGGTTTGACCCGCGTCCCGTCAACTCCAGGATCGGACGCCGGCAAAAGCACGTCAAGGAATTCGGGAACTCTATTTCCGGTGTAGTGATGCCGGAATGAACGAGCTTACGATGGGTGTCATGAGTGATGCGGACGAGGCCCGGCCGTCGTGGACCTTTTTCACCAGTCACGCCCGTGTGCTTTCGGTGATCGCTCGTGATCCGCAGGCGCGTGTGCGCGACATCGCGGCCGTGTGCCTGCTGACCGAGCGCGCCGTCCAGGGCATCCTGGCCGACCTGGAGGACGGCGGGTATCTCATCCGGGAGCGCAGCGGGCGCCGCAACACGTACCGCATCGTCCCCGGAACGGAGGTGCGCCATCCCGCGGACCGGGGCCGGGCCGTCGCCGACGCCCTCGACCTGCCCGTAGAGGAGCACCCGGACGCGGCGGACGCGGCGGACGTCGACACGGATCCGTCCGGGACCCGGGCGCCTTGACCCGATGCCCGAGCCCGCAACCGGGGCCGAGGTCGCCCCCGGCGCCATCCCGACGCGGGACGGGGGTCGGGCGTGCCGAGACCCCCGCGGGATGCAGGCGCGGGGGTCTCGGTGTGTCGGACGCGGAGGAACGTCCGGGGAAATGCCCTCGGAGGGGTCAGCCTCGGTGGTCGCCGTGCTGGGGCGCCTCGTGGCCGCCGTCGTGCCCCTTGTGCCCTTCGTCGTCCCCGTCGATGTTGAGGCAGGTGTTGCCGATGGCGGGGTTGAGGACGCCGACGATGTTCACGGTGTTGCCGCACAGGTTGATCGGCACGTGGACCGGGACCTGGATGTTGTTGCCGGAGGCCACACCGGGGGAGTCGACGGCGGCGCCGTCCGCGTCGGCCTCGGCGTGCGCGGCGCCCGCGCCCGCCATCAGGACCGCTGCGGTGCCGGCCATCACCATGGTGACCTTCTTGAACGAACCCACGAACACTCCCTCTTCGCTGCGGCGCCGGACCGTCCCGACGCCCTCGTCCCGACCAACGACCCACACGCCCAAAGGCTTCGGCCCCGGCAACCGTTCACCCGAACGACGCACACCACACGTCGGACGGTGGGTTCCCAGCCGGAGACGGTCTCGCCGATGTCGCCGATTTCGGTGGCATGGACACATGCCGACGCCCGGCCCGCCCGCAGGGTGCCCGAGCGCGGCGACGAAGGCGAGCCGCACCGACTCGCCGGCCGTCACGTTCGCCCGGGACCCCGATCTCACCCCTGAAAGCGCGCGACGGCGGGGGTGTGCGCCGGGCTTCGGGGGCTGCCGGATCGACGTGGCTCGCCGAGGAAGGGTTCAGCGGTGCCGGCCTCCGGACCCGTGCCGCGGGGCCGCCGGATCGTGCGGCGCCGGGTTCGGGAGCAGCATGGAGACAAGCCCTCAGCCGGCGCGTGACCGCGTTGGCCGCGCTGGGGAGGGAGCTGTATGGGATGAGTGCACACGAGTCGCCCCCACGGGACGAGCACGGCCAGGCGGCCGTGCCCTCGCCGCCCGGAGGGCTGCTGGACCTGCTGAGCGTCGCGGCGATCGTGCTGGACGACCGCGGGAAGATCGTGTTCTGGAGCCCGCAGGCCGACAAGGTGTTGGGCCACACGGCCGAGGAGGCTCTGGGGCAGTACGCGGCCGACGTGCTGGTGCACCCGATGCACCGGGACCTGGTGGTCAAGCTGTTCGCCGAGATCCTGAGCACCGGCGCGAGCTGGGCCGGCGCGTTCCCGATCCTTCGCAGGGACGGCACGACGCGCCTGGTGGAGTTCCGCAATATGCGCCTTCTGGACGACCTGGGCGACGTCTACGCCCTCGGCATAGCCGCCGACCAGAGCATGCTGCGGCGGGTGGAGACGGATCTTGCCCTGTCCGAGCGCCTGGTGTCGCAAGCCGCCATCGGTATCGCCCTGCTGGACACCGACCTGCGCTATCTGCTGGTCAATCCGGCGCTGGAACGTATCAACGGCAAATCGGCGGCCGACCACATCGGGCGGCACCCCGTCGACATCGTCCCGTCCCTCGACGTCGACACCATCGAGTCCGCGCTGCGCCAAGTGCTGCTCACCGGCACGCCCCTGATCGACCAGTACACGGTCGGCCGCACCCCGGCCGACCCCGACCACGACCACGCCTGGTCGGTCTCGTACTTCCGGCTCGAAGGTTCCGGCGGGCGGGTGATCGGAGTGGCGACCACGGTGGTCGACGTCAGCGAACGCCACCGGGTCGCCACCGAGGCGGATCGGGCCCGCCGCCGGCTGGCCGTGATCGCCGACGCCTCCGCCCGCGTCGGCACCACCTTGGAGGTGGAGACCACGGCCCAGGAACTGGTCGAGGTCGCCGTGCCCGACCTGGCCGACGTGGCCGCGGTCGACGTCCTCGACGCCGTCCTGGCCTTCCGCCGTACCAGCGCATCCGTGGACCGGGGGCCGGAGATGTTCCGCGCGCTCGCCGTCGCCTCCGCCTACCCCACACCGGCGACGGACTCCCTGAAGGTCGGGGACCTCGCCGCGTACAGCGCCGACCGTCTGATCACGCAGTGCGTCCACACCGGGCAGCCCGTCGTGGTCGCCCACGCCGACACCAGCGATCTGCAGCACATCGCCCCCGATGCCGACGTCGCGACCGCCTTCGCCCGGGCCGGGGTGCACTCCTACCTCGCGGTGCCGCTGATCGCCCACAACGAGGTCCTCGGTGCCTTCGACCTGCTGCGCGCCCGCAACCCGCTTCCCTTCGACGACGACGACGTGATCCTCGCCGTCGAACTCGCCGCACGCGCGGCCGTCGCCATCGACAACGCCCGTTGGCACCAGAGCGTCCGCAACGTCTCCGAGACCCTCCAGCGCAGTCTCCTGCCCGGTCGCCCACCCGAGCTCATCGGCCTCGACGTCGCCTCCTTCTACCAGCCCGCCCAGGCATCCCACGAGGTGGGAGGCGACTGGTACGACGTCATTCCGCTGACGGACGACAGAACCGCGCTGGTGATCGGCGACGTGATGGGCAACGGCATCGACGCCGCCGCCACCATGGGCCGACTGCGCACCGCCACCTGCGCCTTCGCCGACCTCGACCTGCCTCCCGACCACGTGCTCCAACACCTCGACAGGATTACCGACGGACTCGAGCACTACATCGCCACCTGCATCTACGCCGTCTACGACCCGCACCGGCACCGGTGCCACATCGCCAACGCCGGCCACCTACCGCCGGTCCTCGCCCCCGCCGGACGGCGACCCCGACTGCTGGACCTGCCGTCCGGGGCACCGCTCGGCGTCGGCGGCATCTCCTTCCACACCACCGACTTCGAGCTGAACCCGGGCGACCGGCTCGTTCTCTACACCGACGGCCTCGTCGAAACCCGCCACCACGCCATCGACGAACGTCTGGACACGTTGCTGCGCACCCTCGACGAATCCCGCCTGCCCCTGGACGACACCTGCCAGTGGCTCCTGCGAGCCCTGCGACACCCCGACGACCACGACGACGTCGCTCTCCTGATCGCACAAGCCGGCACGGTGGCCGCGGACCGTCGCACCCCCGGACCCGATCGACCTTGACCCCGTGGACGAGGTCCGCCCGGGCCGGCGCCCCGGCCGCTTCCGGCGGCCAAGCGCGAGCCGACCGAAGCGCACGCCGATCCCCGGCGGCCGGTGCGGACCGGAACGGTGGGTGGCGCGGGACGCCGGTGACCGGGCGCGGAGTCATGGCCGCCGGCGCGGCTCCGAGGATCCCGACGCCGCGGCGATGTCGACGAGTTCGAGCAGGGTGCCGGGGAAGTCCGGCAGGAGGTGCACGGCGACCACCCACGCATCGGGGTTGTCGAGACGGGTGCGCACCCGGCGGATGAGTTCGCGGGCTTGGGGGGTGCGCAGGAAGTGGCGGCTCTGTCGGGCGTGGGTGGTGACTGCGCGGAACGCGAGGGCCGCCGGCGTACACGCGCCCGCCACGTCCAGCACGGTGATCACGCCACGGGCCAGGCCCTGCGCCACCCAGGTAGCCGGCGCCCGAGCTTGGAAGACGGCGGGGCTGCGCAGTGCGGCGCGGTAGAACTCGGCGGGACAGTCGGGTTTCGCGAGGAGGAACGAGATCACGTCGGCGTCGAACGACCGCTCGGCTTGTGCCCGCAGGATCTCCGGCCACGGCAAGGGGCCGGGATGGACCGGGTGTTCCACCCTGGGGTTGGCCACACGCAGTTCCGCGATCAGCACTTCGGGTCGCACCGCTTCCTCGGCCGCCCGGCGCAAGAGGTCGAGTCCGGCGGCCGGGCCGGCGGCCAACGCCCGGCGAACCACCGCTTGTGTCCCCGCCGGCCAGGGGCACGCGGGATGACCACAGCGCGGCGTGGTCGCGCAGCCCAGCAACTCCCTGACGTCGTCCGGCCCGCCGTATTCCCACAGCCGCACCAACATTGCCAGTTGCGGCCCAGCGGTCCGCCCCGCCAAGCGCCAGGGGAAGTGCCGCAGCACCAGCGGATGCCCCGACTGTCGGGCGGCCGCGACCCGGTCGTGGTGCTCCGCGGGCGACGTGTGCCGCCCGCCCCACGCCGCGACCTGTTCGGAGACCGGTACCGCCCGGGGGCGGCCGTGCCGGTCCGTGCCGGAGGTGAGGCGCACGCGCTGTTCGAGGGTGAGCGGCGCGCGAGCGTACAACAGGGTGTTGACCTCGGGCTCGTCGCGGTCCAGCAGCGCGGCCGTCTCCGCGGGCGACAAGCCCGCCGCGAACGTCGCCATCGCCACAGCCGCGGCCGACCCGCGACGGGCGAGGATCTCGGCTCGCACTGCCTCGGTCACCACGCCGGGCATGCACAGCAGTTCGAGGTGGCGCTCCGGCAGCGAGGGGATCAGCGCGTCCTGCGCCTCGGGCCCGGCGCACGCGAACAACGTCTGGAACACCGCCTCGGCGCGGTTCGCGGCGTGGGGTGTGCGTGCGAAGGTGACCGGGTGGTGTTCGGGCATCCGTCCGGTGAGCGCCGAGTCGACCAACTGCCGTGCGGTGCCGAAGAGCCAGGCCCGCTCCTGGATGATCGCCTCCCACGGCCCGGGGCTCGCGCCGAGGCGGGCGGCGAGGCCGGTCACGGCCTCGCGGACACCGGGGGCGTCGAGGGGAAGGTGCGCGAAGACGTCGACCGCCGGGCTGACCGTCGCCAACACCTCGGCCGGGTCGAATCGGCCTTCCGCCAGGCCGCGCGACAAGGCCGGCCCCACCACCATGCCACTCGAGCGGTCGGAGCGGAGCGCGGTGATCCACGCCAACGGGACGCGCGGCGCGAGGGACAGGACCCGGTACGGCTCCTCGGCGTACGCCTGCGCGGCCAGGTCCGCCGGGCAGTCCGGACGCCGGGTCAGCGCGGCCAGTCCCGGACCGGTGAACGGGCGGCGCGCGTGTTCGGCCCGGACCAGGTCCCACAGCGGCACATCGGCCGTGACCTTCGCGAACGCGTGCAGGGCGTAGACGGCGAAGTCGGCGTTCCAGTCCTCGTCCTGGTCGTCCGTGTACTTGCACTCGCCGCGCGGGACCCGCTTGTCGAGGTGGCGCAACCCGAGCAGCAGCAGGTGATCGGCGAAGGTGGCGTCGTTGACCGGCAAGGCGGTCGCGGCAGCCTCGTGCCATCGGCCCGCCAGGTCCGCGTGGCCGAAGTCGGCGTGCATCCCGGCAGCACGTACGAAGGCGTCGAACGACTCCCCGTCGGACTCCAACAGCCTGCGGGCGGCGTCGAGCAGGACAGGTCGGGGCAGATCCACGCCGAGTACCCGCAGCGCGTGGCCGATCAACTCGGGGAACGGCCCACGCAGCGTGGGGATGAGCCGGTCGTCCGCCCGGGTCTCCAACACCCGCTCGACCAGGCCGCCGGGCCTGCGCCACCGCGGATCGGCCGGATCGGCGGCGGCCAGCACAGCGCCCCTGAGCGGGAGCGCGTTCGCCACGGCGCGCCGAATCTCGGTCCTGCGGGCCTGGGCCCGGGCACGGTCGCCGACCGGCTCCGGCTGTGTGGCGGGGCCGAACCGGCCGAGCACGTCGGAGCCGAAGGGAAACTCGGCCAGGTACAGGCGTACCCCCAGAGCCGGGCTGCCGAGCGTCGCGATCGCCAATGCGGCAGCCGGCGTCGGGGTCTGGTTCCTGCCCAGCGCCGCAAGCGCCTCGGCGTCCTCGCCGGCCACCGCGGCCCGGACGAGCGTCGGCGGCAGCATCGGTGCCGTGGCGAGCGCGTCCAGGAGCGGGGCACGCAACCGCCCCATGAGCTCATCGGCCCAGGCCCGGTCTCCCCACCGCAACGCGACCAGCGCCGCGGCGCCCCGATCGGACGCGCTCTCGAATACCATCCGCCACCCCGTTCCGCACGTCGTCGCCGGCATGTTCGCCACGCGGCGCCCTCGCGGTCGGGTGCACCGGTCCCTCCTCCGCCGCACCGGTACCAGCCGACGCGCCCGACGGCGCCGTGCCCAGCAGCGGCGACACGAGCGCCCCGGTCCACCCTCGTACTCGGCAGGGGATGAACCGGTGCGGTGTGGTGCTGCGGCGCCGATGTGCTGTGGTGTGCTGCGCCCGAGGTGCCCCGGCGGCCACGATCGCCCCTTCAGTCAACAGGCCTGCCGCCAGAATGTTTTCGGGTCGAGCCTTGAACGGGTGCCACCCTGGCGATGAGACTGAGAACCGCTTTGCGTACGTGTGCATCGTCGTGCCAGGGCGTGGGTTTCGAGAAGGGGGCCGTGATGGTGGCTGCCGGGGGTGCGCAGGACTACGCGCGGAGGATGGGCATCGTTCCGTCCGCGGTGGTCCGGGAGTTGGGCTGGGACGATGACACCGATGACGAGATCCGTGCCGACATCGAGGACACGATCGGCACCGAGATGGTGGACGACGAAACCGACGAAGTCGTGGACGTCGTCCTGCTGTGGTGGCGGGAAGGCGATGGCGACCTGGCAGACGAACTCGCGGATGCGTCGGCACCCCTTGCCGACGAGGGCGTGCTCTGGGTCCTCACTCCGGAGACGGGCCGGCCCGGCCACGCCGATCCGAGCGAGATCGCCGAAGCGGCGAAAACGGCCGGCCTCGCATCCATCGGCACCGTCACCCTCGGGGCATGGTCCGGCAACCCTCTGGTCCAGCCCGAATCGACACCGCGCGAGCAGGGTCCTTGAGGCACGCCTCGGACCGCTCCGCGAGTGACGTGCCCAGGCGCCCGCATCGGTACCCGCTCCGGGAGCCCGCATCCGCACGGCGCCGATTGCCATGGGAGATCGGCATGGTCGTGGACCGGGCGCGGCCCCTCGGAGGACGAATACGCGGCACGGACCCGTTTGCCGGTGGAACCGGGTGATCCCAGTCGCAGGGACCCACCGGAGGGGTCAGTGTGGGAGGAGGGGACATCCACCCCAGGGGTTGCCCCGATAGGGAGGCCTGGACATGGCCACGCACACACAACGAGCCACTCACTCGTCGGGTTGGACCACGTTCGCCGCGGTGCTGATGACCATCGGCGGCGTCCTGGCGGTCTTCCAAGGAATCGCCGCCATCGCGAAAGACGATGTCATCGTCGAGACGCGCAACTACTCCTTCTCGTACAGCACCACCGGCTGGGGCTGGATCCACCTGATCCTGGGCATCGTCGTCTTCCTCGCGGGCCTCGCCCTGTTCACGAATGCCCTCTGGGCCCGCTTCCTCGGGGTACTCCTGGCGGGGCTGAGCATGCTCGCGAACTTCGTCTGGCTGCCTCACTACCCGGTGTGGTCGATCATCGTGATCGCCATCGACATCGCCATCATCTGGGCGTTGTGTACCGGCCCACAACGGAGCAACCGGTGAGCCACGCAGGACGGTCGGCCGTGCCGCGTCCGACGTCCCGGGCGGCGCGTACCGCTGAACCTCGGGCGGAGTATGCCCGCTATCGGGCGTCGGAGTTCACTCGTATTGTTCGGAAGGAGATGCTTATACGGCGATATGAGAGGCTTTCTGATGGCTCTGCACAAGGCCAGGGAACAGGTCGGTAGCCCCGCCGACGACGTCTTCGCCTCCCCGCTGAGCGAACGCCCCTTGTCCAAGCGAGCCATCCCCGAACTCCCGACGCCCCCGAACATCGTCTTCCAGGTGCTGAGCAACGAATTGCTCTTGGACGGCAACGCCGCACAGAACCTCGCCACGTTCTGCACCACCTGGGCGGACGACGAGGTGCGCCGCCTGATGGATCTGTGCCTCGACAAGAACATCGTCGACAAGGACGAGTACCCGCAGACCGCGGAGATCGAGTCGCGATGCGTCAACATCCTCGCGAACCTGTGGCACGCGCCGGCCGGCGGCGACAATGCCGTGGGCTGCTCCACCACCGGTTCCAGCGAGGCCGCCATGCTCTGCGGCCTCGCGCTGAAGTGGCGGTGGCGCAACCGGCGGCGCGAGGCGGGCCTGCCGACCGATCGGCCCAACCTGGTGTGCGGGCCCGTACAGGTGTGCTGGGAGAAGTTCGCCCGCTACTTCGACGTCGAGCTGCGCCAAGTCCCGGTGGAGGCGGGAGCGACCGGCCTCGAGCCGCACCAACTGCGCGACTACGTCGACGAGAACACCATCGGCGTCGTGGCGATCCTCGGTGTCACCTACACCTGCACATACGAGCCGGTCGCCGAGATCGCGGCCGAACTCGACCGGATCCAGGCGGAAACCGGCCTCGACATCCCCGTGCACGTGGATGCGGCTTCCGGCGGGTTCATCGCCCCCTTCCTGCATCCCGACCTGCTGTGGGACTTCCGGGTGCCGCGCGTTGCCTCGATCAACTCGTCGGGCCACAAGTACGGCATGGCCCCGCTCGGTGTCGGCTGGGCCCTGTGGCGCGATACCGCCGCCCTGCCCGCCGACCTCGTCTTCCACGTCAGCTACCTCGGCGGCGACATGCCGACTCTCGCCCTGAACTTCTCGCGCCCCGGCGGGCAGGTCATCGCCCAGTACTTCCTGTTCCTGCGCCTGGGCCGGGAGGGGTATCGGCGGGTCTACGAGGCGTGTGCGCACACGGCCCAGGGCCTGGCCCGGCAGATCGCCGACATGGGCCCCTTCACCCTGCTCTACGACGGGGTGGGAGCGCTGCCGGCCGTCTCCTACACGCTGACCGATTCCGACACGCGCGAGTGGAGTCTGTACGACCTCACCGACCGGCTCCGGATGCGCGGTTGGCAGGTGCCCTCCTACCCGCTGCCGCCCGACCGCCAGGAGACCGTCATCCAGCGGGTACTCGTGCGCCACGGCGTCGACCGCGACGAGATCGATCTGCTCGCCGACGACATGCGCCGGGCCATCAGGGAACTCGAAGACGGCCACCCGAGCGACGAGAACCGCGGCGGCTTCCACCACTGACCGGCCTCGAACGGCTCTCCGCGGTCGGGCCGGTCGTGGGCCGGGGCCGCGAGCGCCTGTGGTCCATCGGTCGCCACACCGTCCCACCCCGCCGAGCAAGTCCGGTCGCACCGCCGTCAACCCGTCCCGGCTGTGTCGAATCGGTTACGGCGCCGGGGACTACCGGCCCGGATCAAAGGCCCAACGTGGCCTCCGGGTAGCCGAGTTCCTCGCTGCCTGGAGGCACGTCACCCTTCCAAGCCTTCGATCACGTCACCGCGAACACAGGCAATGCCCTTGATCAGGGCATGAGATGAACGGTTGCCTTCCTCGTCCGCCGCCGCCGCGGCGAATCCGAAATGAATCACCGTTTCGCCCAGGAGACATGCGTCGCGAGTCACCTTGACGCGTTGCCCTCGGGTGAACTCTCCGCTCTCGACAGTCATGAAGACTGCGCAGTCGCCGGTCGACAAGGCCATCGTGTCCGTCAACGTCGCTCGCGTCGTCATGGTGTCTTCCCTCCGGTTGCAGACCCATCGACATGCGACGACAGAGCCTACCGAAAGGCTTCGCGGTGTCCGCCTCCCAAAGCCGGAACCCCTTCGTCATGTCCCCCATGCCGACGTTGCCTGGCCGGCCCGTTGCCACCTCGGTGGCGTCCGACGCGTCGCGTTGCGGGCTGTGCGCACGAAACCGGGAGCTCGACGGAACCCGGCCCAAGCGGCGGCCGGTTCGCCTTGATCGGCTGCCGCTGGGACCGGGCCCGGGAGCTATGCGCGGGCCGGCTCGCGGGTGCCGCGCGCCGTGCGCGTCGAGGCGGCGATGAGAGTCGCGAACGCGATGACGGCCGCGCCGGTGCGTATGGCGTGGGCGATCTGCCACTGGTCACGAACGCTCGCCCAGTCCGAAGGGGGTTGCCGTACATCCCAGTCGAGTTGGTCCGCGTTGATGGGCATGTTGACCACGACCGTCACGGCGACGATCAGGAGGAGCAGCGCGAGTCCGGTCGACCGCAGTCGGAACGCGCGTTCTCGGGTTTTGAACGTGACGGCGACCAGAAACGCTGTCGCGATCAGTGCCGGCAGCAGCGTCGCGGTCGCGAGCTTGTCCAGCGAATCGAGTTCCACGTGCCGCACTTGGGTGTACACGTGGCGGTCTTCACCGCGCAGCGACATTTCGAGCACGAGGACCGCGACGAGGAAGCCTGCGAAGAGACCCGAGAACAGCAGGCTCACCCATCTTGCAACCGTGCCGAGCGGGGTCTCGGTCATGCTTGGTCCTCCCCGCCGGACGCGGAGGAGTCGGCCCGGGCCGTGAAGGCCGCGGCGTTGTCGGCCGCCCACGTGGCGAAGGTCAGCGCGGGTCGGCCCAGGAGCCGTTCCACGGTGCCCGTGGTCGGCCCGGGCCGGTCGGCGTAGTCGGCCAGTGAACCGAGCAGTCGGTCGGGGATGTCCTCGGGGAGGCCCTGAGCGAGCATCGCCTGGCGGACCTGCTCGGGGGCGAGTTCCCGGAAGGCCAGTGTCCGGTCGACGGCCGCTCCGATGAGGCGGACTTTTTCGTACTGCGTGATCGACTGCGGGCCGGTGAGCAGGTGGGCGCGTCCGGCGTGCGCGGGGTCGATCAGTGCCGCGACCGCCACCTCCGCGATGTCGCGGTGGTGGATCGGGGAGGTCGCCGCGCCGCCATGGGCGCCGTGCACGACGCCGGTTGCGCGAATCTGCGGCGCCCAGGCCAGGGCGTTGGCGGCGAAGTCGGCACACCGTAGAAACGTCCAGGGCAGACCGGACTCCCGTGCGGCGGCTTCGGTCCGCTTGAACTCCTCGATGAAGCGTGGGTGGCCGACCGGGTGCTCCACGGTCGCGGCCGACAGCACCACCACCCGCCGTGCGCCTCGTGCCGCGGCCAGTGACAGCAGTTCGGAACTCGCGCTGCCGGCGGCGCGTGGGCTGAGCAGGACCGCCTCGACCACGTCGGGCAGCGACGTCAGCGTGTCGGGCCGGGACGGGTCGCCGGCAACGACATGCGCGCCGCCGGGCAGTGCGGCAGTGGCGGGGTCGCGCGTGACCGCCGCCACTTTCCGGCCGGACTCCAGCAACAGGTTCACCGTTTCGCGTCCGACGATGCCGGTCGCTCCGATCACCAGGAACATGCGTGCGTCTCCTCACCCGGGTCAGGGTTTTTCGCGTGACGTAATATACGAGAACCGTAGCATATTGATTTGGGAGTCGTACATTATGGAATCCGTAACACATGGCGATGCGGGCGACGCGGACCCGCGCCGCCGACGGGCAACCGTCGACGTCAAAGAGGGGTTGCGTGCGCTGAGCCTTCAACTGTCCCTGCTCAACCGGCAGGTCAGCGCCCATCTGACGCTCCGCGACGTCGACTTGGACTGCCTCGACATCGTCAACGCCCACGGCCCGCTGAGCCCGAGCGCACTGGCGCGACGAGCCGGTCTGCACGCCGCCACGATGACCGGGGTGCTCGACCGACTCGAACGCGCCGGTTGGGTGTCCCGCGAGCCGGATCCCTCGGACCGCCGAGGCTCCCGAATCCGGGCCCTGCGTGACCGCAACGCCGAACTCCTGGCGCTCTTCGCCGGCATGAACACCTCGGTGGAGCAGATCTGCGCCGACTACGAAGGCGCGGAACTCGAACGTTTCGCGGAGTTCCTCCGCCGCGCCGCCGCGGCGGGGCGAGACGCGACCGAAGATCTGGCGAACTGACCGCATCCGGGCAAACCGATCGGTTCGGCACCGCCCGGCGGCCTCGGTCACCTCACGTCGTGCCGGAGACGTCGAGTGGGGCAACGGACGGCAGGCGCTTCGGCAGTGGACGTCGGAGAATCGAAGGGACGAGGGAGACGGATTCGACAATCGGTTCCATGCCGCCCATCCGTCCGAGGTGCGGGTCGTCGCCCGATGGGAATCGGTGCGCGTGGCGGCCGAATTCCGTGGCCGCCCGTACCGCAGCCTGCTCGTGCGGCTGCCCGCTCGTACGGGGTCGGTCGATGTCCCGGGCGGCCGGTAGGAGACCGGGTCGTGCCCGGAAGGGGATGAAGTCGTGCTCTTCACCGATCGTGTCGACGCGGGACGGAAACTGGCCGAGTACCTGGCGCCCTTGCCCGTGGCGAACCAGGACGTGATCGTGCTCGGCCTGGCCCGGGGCGGAATGCCGGTGGCCGCCCAGGTGGCCGATGCCCTCCGCGCTCCACTGGACGTATGCCTGGTGCGGAAACTGGGCGTTCCCTCCCAACCGGAACTGGGAATGGGTGCCGTCGCCGAAGAGGGGGTCGTCGTCCTCAACGACCACGTCGTGCGAGCCTCGGGCATTTCCCGCGCCGCGTTGGAAGGGATCGAACGGCGAGAACGGGAGCTGTTGGAACGGCGTGCCCGCCGCTACCGGGGCGAGCGGCCACCGGTGGAACTCGGCGGCCGAACGGTCGTGGTCGTCGATGACGGCATCGCGACCGGATCCACCGCCCGCGCGGCCTGTCGCGCCGCCCGAGATCGAGGCGCGGCGCGCGTGGTGCTCGCCGTACCGGTGGCGCCGGCCGGCTGGGGGAAGGAGCCGGATCCGGACGCCGACGAGGTGATCTGCCTGCACAACCCGGTCGGATTCATGGCGGTGGGGCAGTTCTACGCGAACTTCTCCCAGACCACCGACGAGGAGGTCGTCGAGTGTCTCGATCGGGCCGTCGCTCGCCGGTCGGAGCCGCCGCCGACAGCGGAAGCGGGGACGGCGGGGACGAGACCGGGTAGCGGATCGACGCGCTCCGCGGAATCCGTGCCCACGCACAGCGACATCGACCTACCGGTCGAAACCGCGCGGCTACCGGGGCACCTGAGTCTGCCCGCGGGAGCGGAACGGATCGTCGTCTTCGCGCACGGCAGCGGCAGCAGTCGACACAGCCCGCGCAACCGCTTCGTGGCGACCGCGCTGAACCGGGCCGGCCTGGGCACGTTGTTGTTCGATCTCCTGACCGAGAGCGAGGCACGCGGCCGGTCGAACGTCTTCGACATCGAACTGTTGGCCCGGCGCCTGATCGACGTCACACGCGGGCTCCGGGAGCGACCCGAAGGCAAAGGGCGGACGGTGGGGTACTTCGGGGCGAGCACCGGCGCCGCAGCCGCATTGTGGGCGGCGGCCGAACTCGGTGACGACGTGGGGGCGGTCGTCTCCCGGGGCGGCAGGCCCGATCTGGCGGAAGCACATCTGCCCGCCGTCACGGCCCGGACGTTGCTCATCGTCGGCGGCAACGACCACGTGGTACTGGAGCTCAACAACCGCGCGCGTACCTTCCTCCGGTGCGAGAGCCGTCTCGAGGTCGTCCCCGGCGCCGGCCACCTGTTCGAGGAACCGGGCACCCTCGACGCGGTGGCCGACCTGGCCCGGGACTGGTTCCTCGGCCGACCGGCCGCCGGCGCGAACGGACATTGAGCGCGGCCGACGATGGCGTCGCGAGCAGAAGCGCCGGCACGCGGACCACCGGCACGCGGACCGCCGCACGCGAGATGACCTTGTCGCGGCGCGGTTTCGATGAGGAAGGAAGTGGCCTCAGGAATCCCGCTGTTGCTGGAAGCAGCGAGTGAGGACGGAGACGATCACGACGCTGCTCCCTTGTGGCCGGGGCGCGTTCGTGATGGCTTCGGCGTCGAGGTGTGCGGTCGTGCTGCTCGTGGAGCGCACGTCCGTGGACCGCAACCGGGAGGGTGAGCGAGCTCGTCGTCAGCCGGGCCCGACGGGTCGGGGTGCGGAGCAGGCGGGCGATACCGGCGGAGGGTTGTGGAATCTCAGCTCTCGGGTTGTGTCGAGGCCCGGGTACGCAAAGCCCAGTCGTGCGGGCGAACGGTGTCGGGTGGAGTGCGGTCGGCCATGATGTCGCAGAGCAGTTCGGCGCAGGCGCGTCCGTAGTCGGCGGGCCTGAGGTCGACCGCCGTGATCGGTGGGCTGCTGGTGCGGGTGGCGGTGCCGTCCACGCAGGACGCGACCAGCAGGTCCCGGCCGGCGGTACGGCCGAAGGCGGCGGCGCCGTGGAGGACGCCCGGGGCGGCGCCGTCCGGGCCGCAGATCACCGCGTCGACCGCCGGTTCGGTTTCGAGCAGGCCGCGCACCGCGTCGGCGGCGTCGGCGGGAGTGGCCGCGAACGGGACGTGGCGCACGGCGACAGGGGTGCGGTGCGCCTTGCCCCAGGTGCGGGCGGTCGTTCGTAGAGCCCGGGCCCAGGTGGACTCGCCGCCGGGGGCCAGCAGGGCCGGGCGGCGGGCGCCGCGGTCGGCCAGGTGGTCCAGCAGCGCGGTGAGGGAGGCGGCGGTGTCGCAGACCACGGCGCCGCTGGGGGCGGCGGAGGGACCGGGGAACCGCTCGCCGGTGACGACGGGGACCCCGGCTGCGAGCATCTCGGTCGCCGTCTCGTCCTCGGTGTCGGGGTCGATGAGCAGCAGGCCGTCGACCCGCGAGGCGACCGGTCCTCCGGTGCCCGCGGATCCGGCGAGCAGGACCAGATCGAATCCTTCTTCCTGGGCCCGGGCGACGGACCCGAAGGCGAGGTTCATGTAGTAGTCGAGCCGGGTCGCGGTCCGGGGGAGGTACAGGCCGATGGCTCCGGTGCCGGCGCGGCGTAGGTGGCGGGCCGCGCTGTTGGGGCGGTAGCCCAGGGCGTCGGCCGTCTCGCGGACCCGTGCGCGGGTGGCCGCCGCCACCCGCCCGGAGCCCTGGAGGGCGTCCGAGGCGGTACTCCGGGAGACTCCGGCGGCGCGGGCCACGTCGAGCAGGGTCACGATGCGGGCGGTCACAGCCACGGAGTCTAGATCACCCGGACGGGCACTTGCCGGATCGATCCGGCAGAGTCTAGATTCGGTTCTGCCGGATCGATCCGGCACACCTTGTCGTGAGGTCTGCCCGCGCGATTCGGGGTGTGGCATCGACCCGTAGGCCCCGCCACTCGAGGCGGTTCCCCGCGACGCCGTTCCGAGCCCGTGGCCCCGTTCGACCGAACCATCCAGGAGGACCCCCGCATGACGCGCGGATTCGACGTCGTGGAGACGAGCATCGCCGACCTGCGCGCGGCGCTGGAGAAGGGCGAGGTCACTGCGGTCGGGCTGCTCGACGCCTATCTGGCGCGCATCGAGGCCTACGACCGGCCCGGCACCGCCACCGCGCTCAACGCGATGGTCGTGATGAACCCGGACGCTCGCGCCGATGCCGAAGCCTCGGACGCACGTCGCGCGCGTGGCGAAACGCTCGGTCCGCTGGACGGCGTCCCGTACACCGCCAAGGACAGCTACCTTGCGAAGGGCCTGACGGCGGCGGCCGGTTCACCGGCGTTCGAACACCTCGTCGCCCAGCGGGACGCCTTCGCCGTCGAGCGGCTGCGCGCGGCCGGGGCGGTGCTCATCGGCCTGACCAACATGCCGCCGATGGCGAACGGCGGCATGCAGCGCGGCGTGTACGGGCGCGCCGAAAGCCCGTACAGCGCCGACTGGCTGACCAGCGCCTTCGGCTCCGGCTCGTCCAACGGCTCGGGCACCGCGACGGCGGCGTCGTTCGGCGCGTTCGGCCTCGGCGAGGAGACCTGGTCGTCGGGCCGGGCGCCCGCCTCGAACAACGCGCTGTGCGCGTACACGCCCAGCCGCGGCGTGATCTCGGTGCGCGGGAACTGGCCGCTGGTGCCGACCATGGACGTCGTGGTGCCGCACACCCGCACCATGGCCGACCTGTTCGAGCTGCTCGACGTCATCGTCGCCGACGACCCGGACACCCGCGGCGACCTCTGGCGATCCCAGCCGTGGGTGCCGCTGCCCGCGCCGTCACAGGTACGCCCGGCCTCGTACCCGGCGCTGGCCCCCGCGGACGCGACGACGGCACGGGCCTCGCTCGCCGGCAAGCGCGTCGGCGTGCCGAAGATGTACATCAATGCCGACCCCGACGCCGGGACGAACCCGGACGGGGGCATCGGCGGCCAGACCGGACAGCGCATCGAGACGCGCGCCTCGGTGATCGCCCTGTGGGAGGCCGCCCGCCGCGACCTGGAGACAGCGGGCGTCGAGGTGGTCGAGGTCGACTTCCCCGTGGTGTCGAACTACGAGGCCGACCGCCCGGGCGCGCCTTCCCTGCCGACCCGGGGCCTGGTCGGACGTGACTTCCTCACGGTCGAGATCGAGGACCTGTCGGCCTGGGCGTGGGACGACTTCCTGCGGGCGAACGGCGACCCGGCGTTCGCCGGCCTGGCCGACGTCGACGGCGACCGGATCTGGCCCAGGCGTTCCGGCGAACTGCCGGACCGCTACGCCGGTTTCGACGACACGATCGGCGACTATCCGCGGTTCGTGCGCGAGCGTCCGTACGCGTCGATCACCGAGATGCCACACCTCGAGCAGGGGCTGCGCGGGCTCGAGGAGACGCGCAGGGTGGACCTGGAGCTGTGGATGGACGAACTGGGCCTGGACGCGGTGGTGTTCCCCGCCGTCGCCGACGTGGGCCCGGCGGACATGGACGTCTCCGAGGCGTCCGCCGACCTCGGCTGGCGCAACGGCGTGTGGGTCGCGAACGGCAATCTGGTGCCCCGACACCTGGGCATCCCGACCGTCACCGTGCCGATGGGCACCATGGCCGACATCGGCATGCCGGTCGGGCTGACCTTCGCGGGCCGTGCCTACGACGACAACGCCCTGCTCGCCGTCGCGGCGGCCTTCGAGGCCACCGGAAACCGCCGCACCGCACCGCCGCGCACACCACGGCTGGCGACGAGCTGACCCGCCGGCGTCGGGGCGCCGCGCCGCCGGGTGCGGTCACGACGCAGTCCCTGGCGGGCACGCGGAGACGGATGCGCCCGCGAAGGCCCGAGCGGGGCGCCGGCTGTCGGTGTCGATGGTCCGGTTTTCCACCGGCTTGTCCGGGCACCCGGGTTCCATGGTGAAGATCGGCTACACGATGATGACCGAGCAGGCCGGGCCCAAGGATCTGGTCGCGCACGTGGTGCACGCGGAGGAGGCCGGGTTCGACTTCTCGGTGACCTCGGACCACTACTTTCCGTGGTTGGACGCGCAGGGCCACGCGCCGTACGCGTGGAGCGTGCTGGGCGCGGCGGCGCAGGCCACCTCGCGGATCCCGCTGATGACGTACGTGACCTGTCCGACGATGCGCTACCACCCGGCGGTGGTGGCGCAGAAGGCCGCGACCGTGCAGTTGTTGTCGGACGGCCGGTTCCGGCTCGGGCTCGGCTCCGGGGAGAACCTGAACGAGCACGTGGTCGGCGGCGGCTGGCCGGCGGCGGACGTGCGCCAGGAGATGCTCGGCGAGGCGGTGGAGATCATCCGGGCGCTGTTCGCGGGCGGGTACGTCGACCATCACGGCACCCACTTCGACGTCGAGTCCGCCAAGTTGTGGGACCTGCCGGATCGGCCGCCGCCGATCGGCATCGCGGTCTCCGGACGGCAGAGCTGTGCCCTGGCGGGTCGGCTGGCGGACCTGGTCATCGCGACCGAGCCCGAGGGCGGGCTGTTGACCGAGTTCGACCGACACGGCGGCACGGGGAAGCCCCGGGTGGGCCAGTTGCCGGTGAGCTACGACCCCGACCGGAGTGTCGCCATCGCGCGGGCACACGAGCAGTTCCGCTGGTTCGGGGGCGGCTGGAAGGTCAACTCCGAGCTTCCGGGCACCGCGGGATTCGCGGGCGCGACACAGTTCGTGCGACCGGAGGACGTCGCCGAGTCGATCCCTTGCGGTGACGACGTGGACGCGTTCGTGGACGCGGTTCGCCCATTCGTAGAGGCCGGGTTCACCGAGGTCGCGCTGATCCAGATCGGTGGCGAGACCCAGCACGCGTTCCTGGACTGGGCGCGGGACAACCTCCTGGCGGCACTGCGCGAGCTGTGACCGCGAGGGACTGGGGGCGGGCCTCCGATCGCGGCCGAGGCGGCCGCCCCTCCGGGCACGTCACCAGCGCTTCGAGCGAGGTCCCTTCCCCGCTTCCCCGACGCGTCGCCATCGGCCCGCGTCGGGGAAGGGGGGTTTGGGTGGGGCTCAGACGGTGTCGGCGTCCGCCGCGGGGAAGCGGTCCCATACCCGGTGGGTGCCGAGGAGGCCGGTGATTTCGGACAGCACGGCGGACGCGTTCTCGGCGACGACCACGCCGGGGGCGTTGGTCGGGATGCCGGCTGCGACCAGGCAGTCCTCGCTGTCGGCCCAACCACCGATGGCCTTGGCGTGGCGGTATGCCTCGGCGAGCATGAGCAGGATCCGCGGATCGGTGGCGGACAGCGACGTCCCGTTGCCTGCCTTGGCGTCCCGTGCCCCGTACGCGTCCTTGCCCGGCGCCGGTGAGCCGGCGAGCAGGATCGCGTCGAACTCGATCGAGCGCGCGGTGGCGAAGGTGCGTTGCACGGGGACGGGTGCGTCGCCGTCCGCCCCGAGCATGCCGCCGGTGGGCGCGATGACCAGCGGCACCATGCCCGCGTCGAACACCGCCCGTCGCACCTCGCGAACGGCGTCCAAGTCGGCTGCGGGGTCGGCGACGATGCCGATCACGCGGCCGGTGACCGGCCACGTCCCGCCGATCTGGGACAGCGCGGGGCTCGGTTCGACCGAGGCCAGGGGGGCCGCGGGCGAGGGCGCCGGCAGCCCCAGGCCCTCGGCGACGCGCGCGCACAACAACGGGTCGATGTCGGCCAGGACCCGCAGGGTGCGTTCCTTGATCGCCTGTTCGTGGCACTTGCCGAGTTCGAACGTGTAGGCGGCGATGACGTGTTCGCGCTCGATGGGGGTCAGGCTGAGCCAGAACAGTCGGGGTTGGCTCGTGTGGTCCGCGAAGGAGGCCGGGGCCTCGCGTACCTTGGCCGCGGGCGGGAGGGGGACCGGTACCTCGACGTACCCGCCGTGGTCGGCCCCGGCGGTGAAGGGGCAGCCGCCATCGAGCGAGTTCGGTCGGTAGGGGGCCACGCCGCTGTGCACGGCGTCCTGGTGCAGGCCGTCCCGGAGCATGTCGTTGACCGGCGCGTGTGGGCGGTTGATGGGGATCTGCGCGAAGTTGGGGCCGCCGAGTCGGCTGATCTGCGTGTCGAGGTAGGAGAACAGTCGGCCCGCCAGCAGTGGGTCGTCGGTGATGTCGATGCCGGGGACCAGGTGGCCGGGGTGGAAGGCGACCTGTTCGGTCTCGGCGAAGTAATTGCTCGGGTTGGCGTTGAGCGTGAGCAGGCCGATCGGCTGTACGGGGGCGAGTTCCTCGGGAACGATCTTGGTGGGGTCGAGGAGGTCGATGCCCTCGAAGGTCTGGTCGGCGGTGTCCGGGAAGGTTTGGATGCCCAGTTCCCACTGCGGGAACGCCCCGGCCTCGATCGCGTCGGCGAGGTCGCGGCGGTGGAAGTCGGGGTCCATGCCGCTGATGATCTGTGCTTCCTCCCATACCAGCGAGTGCACGCCCGCCTTCGGCTTCCAGTGGAACTTCACCAGTGTGGTGGTGCCGTCGGCGGCCACGAGCCGGAAGGTGTGGATCCCGAAGCCCTCCATCGTGCGGAACGAGCGCGGGATCGCGCGGTCCGACATGTTCCAGATGGTGTGGTGGGTGGCCTCGGTGTGCAGCGAGACGAAGTCCCAGAAGGTGTCGTGCGCGCTCTGCGCCTGCGGGATCTCGCGGTCGGGGTGCGGTTTCCCGGCGTGGATGATGTCCGGGAACTTGATCGCGTCCTGGATGAAGAACACCGGGATGTTGTTGCCGACCAGGTCGAAGACGCCCTCGGCGGTGTAGAACTTGGTGGCGAACCCGCGGGTGTCCCGCACCGTGTCGGCCGATCCCCGCGATCCCAGCACGGTGGAGAAGCGCACGAACACCGGCGTCTCGACGTCCTTGCCGAGGAACGCCGCCTTGCTCACGCCCGCCGCGCTGCCGTAGCCGACGAAGACACCGTGGGCCGCCGCGCCCCGGGCGTGCACGACCCGCTCGGGGATGCGCTCGTGGTCGAAATGGGTGATCTTCTCACGCAGATGGTGGTCCTGGAGCAGGACCGGCCCGCGCGGTCCCGCCTTGAGCGAGTGGTCGGTGTCCGGCAGACGCAAGCCCTGGGCGGTGGTCAGGTAGGCGCCGCCCTGCGCCACCGCCGCCTGGTCGGTGCCGGTGGGCTGCCCGGTCGGGCTCACCGGGTCCGGGCCGCTCTGATCAGGCTTCGGCGGGAGCGGTTCGCGCGGCCGCGTGGGCTCCTCCAGCGGGGCGTGCTCGCTGCCGGGACGGCCGGGGATCACGCCGGCGGGGTCGGGCTTGCGGCTCGCGCGCTTGGACTTGGGCTTTGCCATTTTTCCTCCGGGTACCAGGGTTCGCGGGTGCCGACCGGGCTCGAACCGGCGGAACCCCCACGGCCGCGTGCCGAGGGTCGGGTGCCTCCGAACCGGTCGCGGGAGTCAGAGCTACCCGCGCTGCCGGGATCGAATCGAGATCTTCCGACAGCGCTCGCGGTGAGCCGTCGACATCACGCGGCATGCGTCAGGCACGGCCCGGGTTCGGTTCGCGCTCCGGCGGCGCGGCCGAGGGTCGGTCTTGCCGAGCCGGACGGCGTCGACGTGGGTGACATCGTGACTCGCCCCACCGCCCAGGGGTGGCTCCGACAGCGCCGCGCCACCACGCGGCCCGCTCCCGCGTACCGCCGAACCCGAACCCACGGATCCCCCCGGGGCGGTGCCACCTCCCGGCGGCCGGGATGGCCATCGTCAAGCCGACGGACGGCTGATCTCGGCCGGTTCGCGCCGTCCGGTCCCAGCCCCGGCTCCGCGCCCGGTTCCGGTGCCGGTTCCGGTTCCGGTTCTCAATGGTGGTGAAATGGGTGTCGAACGACCGGTCGGCCAGGGTTCGGGTTCAGCCGAACATGCGGGTGGTGCTCGCCGGGCGGTGCTCGAGCATCGTGGCCTCCCAGGGCTCGAAGTCGATCTCCCGGTGCGGGTCACCGGGGTCGGGCGGCGCGGTGGATCGGGTGAGGAACGCGGCGGCGCACAACGCGGTGAGTGTGCCCGCGCCCAGGGCGACGGGACCCCACGCCTCGAACGCCGCACCCGAGTCGGCGAGCAGCGGCGGTACGAGCGCGGTGGCGATCGTCGCGCACCCCGCCGCCAACGCCGCCAGGCGCATGCCGCGACCGGCGCGTACGGCCGTGATCCCGGCGAGGAACAGGGTTGTCAGGCCCAGCAGCGCGAACCACCCCGCTGCGTACGGGGGCGTGCGGACACTCGCGGGAATCGCGCTGCCCAGCGCCAGCCCGGATACCGCCAGGCCCACCGCGGTGGCCCACCGCAGACCAGCCCCCGCCCCCTTTTCCGCGACCCTCGACGGCGCTCCCACCGGTGACTTCTCGGCGATGAACGCCGGCGGTGGGGGTGGGTACGCGCCGGTGTGCGTCGGGCCGACCGGCATGCGCGCATCGCGTGGGTCGGGTTGCTCGGCGGGGCGCCGGCCTTGTCTGGCGTGGGTGGGATTGCTCAGCAGGTTCGCCAGGAGCACGAGTTCGCTCACCGGTCGTGTCAGCGCGGCTTCGCGCAGGGCGTCGTCGGCGGCCAATCCGGAGCAGTCCTTCAGGATCGCGATCATCCGTGCGACCTCGGGGACGGTGCGATGGGTGGTCGCCAAACGCAGCAATGTCTCGGCCGGGTTGTCGGAGTTTGCCTCGACGCGGTCGTCCGGTGTCGGGCGCGTGAGGTGCTCGCCATACGGTTCGTCCGGTGTGCCGGCGGGTCGCGCGAGCGCCGGCTCGCCGGGGTGGGTCGGCGGCGCAGCGAATCGCGGGGGCTCGCCGGGTGGGGCCGCCCGAGTCTCGAAGTAGCCGGTGGGCGCGGGGGGTTGGCGATGTCCCGGCGTCGGTGTGGGCGTGGGCGATTGGGGGTCGGATGCGAAGGTCAAGGCGTTCTCCCTGCGCGTGGAAACACGGCCGGGCCGCACCTGTACCGGACGCGCTCCCGGTCGCCGGACGAGGAGCGTGTACCCGTATGCGCAACCCATCAGTCACGGTGGGTTGCCATCTTGATCTCTTTCGCCAACGGCTTCCACACGGTCCTGCCGCACGTCCGCGCCACCTCGACCGCCTCGAACTCCGGCTGCACCGCGATGGACAGCGCCGGCTCCCCTGTCGGTGACTTCACGGAGCCGCGTCGATGAAGCTCCCCGCGCTCTCGCCGTCCCTCGGCCGCGGGGTAGCTTCTTGACCCTCACACCGTGTCAGGCGGTCGGCTTGGAGACATCATGTTCACCATCGGAGACTTCGCCCGGCACGGCCGCGTCTCGGTCCGGATGCTGCGTCACTACGACGCGACCGGCCTGCTGCGCCCGGCTCACGTCGACCCTGCCAGCGGCTATCGCCACTACACCGCCGGTCAACTCGCCCGCCTCAACCGGATCATCGCGCTCAAGGACCTCGGATTCACCCTCCAGCAGGTCCGGGGCATCGTGGACGAGAAGGTCGGCGTCGAGGAACTGCGCGGCATGCTGCGGTTGCGGCGGGCCGAACTGGAGGCCGCCATGGCTGCCGCAGGAGCACGGCTGGTCCACGTCGAGGCGAGGCTCCGAGCGATCGAGAGCGAGGGGCACATGCCCACGAACGACGTTGTCATCAAGAGCGTTCCCACCGTCCGGGTGGCGGAGCTGACCGCGACCGCCGCGAGTTTCGAGCCCGAGGACATCGGGCCGGTCGTCGGGCCGCTCTACGAAGAGCTGTTCCGGTACCTGGGCTCGGCGGGCATAGCCGTCACGGGCCCCGGTGTCGCCTACTACGAGGACGCCCCGGAGGGCGGCGGCAGAATCAGCGTCCACGCCGCCGTTCAGGTCTCCGCTCCTCTCCAGGACGGCGCCTTCCGCGTCCTGGACCTGCCATCCCTCGACCAGGCCGCGACCATCGTGCACCACGGTTCGATGGACGCCGTGCTCCCCACCGCGCAGACCCTCGCCCGCTGGATCGACGCCAACGGCTACCGGTCGACCGCATACCCCCGCGAGGTCAACCTCGAGTGCCCGGACAACCGTGACGACTGGGTGACGGAGTTGCAGGCACCGGTGAACCCGCGCTGACCAATCGCGCCGAGTCCGAGCGTTCGGCACCTTCGGGCATCGGGAGAGTGTCGTGGCCTCCCGATGCCCGGCCCCGGCCGGGTCGGCGATGCATCCGGCCAGGCGATGTCGTCGATCATCCTGCCGAGTTCCGCCGACGCGCCGAGCTCAAGACTGTCGGGGCCGCACCGGCGGGGTGCCGGTGCCTCGTGCCGCGAACTCCAGCAGCAGCTGCGCGGTCCTCTCGGACGCCTCCCACAGGGGTATGTGCCCCACGTCCGGCAGGAGTTCGACCCGCGCGCCCGGCACCGTCTCGTACCGGCGCGCCGAGGCCGGATCCCAGCGGGGATCGGCGGCGCCGAAGACCACCAGCACGGGAACCCCGAGGGAGGCGAGACGCTCGGGCACGCTCCGCTCGGCGACGTACGTGGTGTTCTCGCGCATCACGGCCCTGAAGGCGCCGTACGTGGTGCCTCGCAGCTCGGCGACCACACCGTCCGGGATGTCCACGGGGCGGGCGGCCGTCGCGTTGATCCCCTTGCGGATCATGGCGTCCGAACGTCGCGACCACAGGAGCGGCCCGAACGGCGGGCCCAGCAGGACCCGTAGGACGACCGGTTGCGGAAGCAGCGCGTCGAGACTCGGTCCGGTGCTGATCAGTGCGAGCGAGCCCACCAGGTCGGGGCGCTGCTCCGCGAGCGCGGTGGCCGCGTAGCCGCCGCTGGAGTGCCCGACCACGGTGACGGAGCCCAGTTGGAGGTCGTCGAGCAGCGCCGCGATCCTGCCCGCCTGTACGGGGACCCGGTAGGACGTCGCGGACGGGGACCGGCCGCATCCGGGGAGGTCGACCCGGATGACGTGGTGGTGGGCGGCGAGCGCCGGGACCAAGGGGCGCCACGAGGCGCTTGCGGCCCCCGATCCGTGGATGAGCAACACCGGCGGCGCCTGCCGCGGGCCGTCGCGGATCACGTGCATGCCGTGTGAACTGTGCTCGACGTCGTACTCACTCATGCGGCGATGATGAGTGGGCCACCGGCCGTCGGTCTTGTACAAAAGTCATCGCCCAGCCGCGGCGAGGGCGTGGAGCAGGATTGAGCGTCCCCGTGTGCGGGGGTGCGCCGAGGGGTGTCGGTCCGGACCGGTCGTGCCGCCCTGCGGGCAGTGGGGCAGAGGATCTCGGTTGTGTTCGCCGGTTCTTGGATGCCTCGGCGTGCGAGGTGCAGCAGGCGGCGGCCCTGGTCGGCGCCGCCTCCCGCGATGCACAGGCCCGCGGCTACCGCGAGCAGGTCGTCCGTGGTGAGATCTCGACGCACCGAGCCGTTGGCTTGAGCTCGGACCGGGAGCGGTTTCGCGGTGGCGGAGACTGTCGTGCCGGCGGTCGAACAGGTCGGTCCGCCGTTCGGTGGAACCGTGGGTGGCGGCCATCGCCAGGGGCCGCTTGTCCGCGATCGGCGGCCGTCATGAGGTGTAGTCCGCGTTGACGCGGATGTAGCCCTCGGAGAGGTCGCAGCCGTAGACGGTGGCGGTGGCGTCACCGAGGCCGAGGGTGATGGTGAGTCGACCTCGTCCCGCCCCATGATGTCGACGAGTTGGTCGAGGGTGTCCGGTTCGGGCTCCCTGGGGTAGACCTCGATCGCGCCGAACCGCACGGTCACCTTGTTCGGGTCGATGTCCGTGTCGTCGGTGTTCTTGCCGATGGCCATGACGACCCTGCCCCAGTTCGGGTCGGCTCCGTGGACCGCGGTCTTGACCAGGGGCGAGTTCACCACGGTCTTCGCGACGCGCTTGGCCTGCTCGTAGTCCCCGGCCCGGCCGACGGTGACGCGCAGAAGCTTGGTCGCGCCTTCGCCGTCGCCCGCCAGTTGCGTGGTCAGGTCCAGACACAGGTCGGCGAGTGCGAGGGAGAACGCCGCGAAGTCGACCGGGCCGGCCGCGCCGTTGGCGATCACGGCCACGGTGTCGGAGGTGGAGGTGTCGGTGTCCACGCTCAGACAGTTGAAGGTCGTCTCCACGGCACCGCGAAGCGCGGTGTCCAGATCGGCCGGGGAAAGGGCCGCGTCGGTGAACAGGTAGGCGAGCATGGTGGCCATGTCGGGTTCCAGCATGCCGACGCCCTTGGCCACACCGACGATGCGGGCCGGACCGACGGTCCGTACGGCCGTCTTCGGCCGCGTGTCGGTGGTCATCATCGCGCGAGCCACCTCCAGCGGTCCCGCCTCGAAGGCCGCCGGACCGCGCTGCGCGGTCTCGTCGAGGTGGGTGCGGATGGTGTCCATCGGCAGCGGGCGTCCGATGACCCCGGTGGAGCCGATGAGCACTTCGTTCTCCGGGATGTCGAGAATCCCGGCGACCCGATGGACGACCTCGGCGGCGTTCTCCTCGCCCTGGCGCCCGGTGGCGACGTTGGCGTTCTTCGCCAACGTGCAGAGAGCCCGGAGGTGTTGCCCGGCGGCGTGCGCGCGGCTGAGCAGCACGGCCGGCCCCGCGAAGCGGCTCCGGGTGAACATCGCCGCGCTGACGGCCGGCCGGTCCGACGCCACGATCGAGATGTCGTCCCCCCGATCGCGCAGCCCGCCATGACCGGTGTACGCCCGGAAGCCGGTGGGCCACGTCAACGCCGCGCGCTCCTCATGCGTTGCATGAATATGTGTCATGAGGCATATGTTTGCAGCTTGATCGTCGCTGCGTCCAGGGTTTTCGCGCCCTGCCGGCCGGTCACCGGACCCCGCGCGCCGAGCCGACCACGCGACCGTGCAGGGCCTCGTCCCGCGCGCCCCACCCCCAGGTCGGCGTCTGCGCGAAGGCGTTCTTCCGGTCGACGCCCTCGGCCCACCGGCGGAAGCAAGGCGCGTGCGGGTGATGGTGACCCCGACCGATCCGACCAGCGGCCCGGGCGGCGGCTCGATCACCGTCGGGCCGCTCTCGCGCAGGTCCAGGATCCCGCCGGAGTACGGCGTGTCGGAGTCGAGTGACGGCACGGCCCGTCGAAGCCTTGGTGCGGGTGACGACCGTCTCGGGTGGTTCCCCGCCACCCGCGCGACTCACGCTGGTCCCCGAGGCCACCCATCCCAACGGGCCCCATTGCGGAACCGATTACGTGGCCCGGATCAGGGTCGCGGAGGACGGCACCGCCACACAGGTCTGACGATCCGACGGCGCGACGCACGGCCGGGGTCGCCCCGGGCCGGGCGCGTTCGCGTACCGTCGGCCATGGTTACGACGGTTGGGACCGTGCAGGGGGATGCGATGGGGCTGCTCGAGGACTTCCGCAAGGCGTATGACGGGGCGCTGTTCGCCGTGGAGTGGGCGGAGCGCGGCGATCGGCTCGGCGTCGGGATCGACGCGGTGCTGAAGCCGTGGGTGCGCGAGCGCATCGCGCGCTGGGAGCACAGCATGATGTGGTGCGACAGCGACAGCGACGTCGTACACGCCGTCGACGGGCTCACCGCGATCGCACCGCTGTACGCCGAGCTGCGCCGCGAACTGGCCGCGGACGGGCTCGGGTTGCACCGGCCCGAGGCGCCGTGGCGTGCGATCGGCCGCATCCGCAGCGAACTGCCCGGCGCGGAAAGGCCCGTGGCGATACGGGCTCGCTCGCGCGTCCACCACCGACACGAGCACTACATCCTGTGTCGCGACGAGCCGGATCCGACGTCGGCCGGTCCCCAGACGTGGGAGTTTCGGGTGCTGAGCGCGCACCCCGGGGAGGCGGACGAGGCGCGGGCGTTCCCGCTCACGGTGCGGCCGGCGACGCGCGACCGGCGCGGCACCGTGCGCGTTCCCGACGAACTGGCGCACGACGGCGTCCGGTACGAGGAGATGTGGTTCGCCTTCGCGGCCACCGGACGGGACCTGCGTGAGGCGCCTGCGGGCGAGGACTGACGGGCCGACGCCCGGTCGGTTCGGAACTCCGGTTCGGTGCCGTCCGGCGACATCGTCACGGGGTTGCCTCGGGTGCGATGGTCGGATCGGGTCGGGGGAGCGTGTCCCGCTGTGGTGCCGTCCAGTTGCCGAGGAGTGGGAGGGAAGGGGCGGTTTCGGAGCCGGGGTCGACGTTGTAGACCCACAGGGTCTGGTCGCTTTCGCCGGGCGCGGGGAAGGACTCGTAGGAGAAGTGGAGGTCTCCGACGAGGGGGCGGTGGTAGGACTTGGCGCCGTGAGTGCGGCGCCGGTCGCGGTGGTCGTTCCACCAAATGAAGAACTCGCCTGATTTCAGGGCCAGTTCGCCGACGAGGTCGGCAAATCGGCTCGCAGGTACCGGGACAGGTGCGTGACGTATGCCTTCGTACCGGAGTAGACCGCGAAGGTCGGGATGTTGTTGCGCCGCGATCGACGAGGTGTTGGAGCACGTGCCCGCCTTCATTCTCGGCCGCCGCACCGACGTCCTGGCCTCCAAGCCCACCGGGCAGGCCGGCTGACCGGTGCGACGCCGCAGGCCGCCGCCCTCGCACGAGGGCGGCGGTCCTCGGCTCGGGCCGGTGATCCGGGCCGCGACGTCGACGGAGTGGCGGCGCCGTACGGCGCAGGCCGGTTCGTACGGGAGTGCCCATCCCCTTCTCCGCCCGGGGCCGCACCGCGGTGCTCGTCCGGCGTACACCGCAAGTGGTGCCGTCGAAAGGGGAGTTGGGTGTGCGAATGGCGCTCGGTCAGGTCGGCGTGGGTGCGGCGGTGTCGTCTTGGTGGGCTGTGGGCCGGCGAGGGGGTTGGGCGAGGAGGCCGTCGATGATCACGCGAAGTTTCCATGCGGCCCTGGCGTTCGGGTCGCCGCCGGTGAGCCTGGGCGCCAGGGCTCGCAGCGTGGGATAACGCTCGGCGGGCAATGCCCGGAAGGTGGCGTCGAGTCGGGTGGTGAACGTCTCGGGCCCGGTCGAGTCGGCGTCGGACGAGGGTTGTGTGGGGGCCCGCCGGGGTTGTGGGTCGCCGGCGTGCTCCAGGGCGGTCGAGTAGATGTACTGGCCGAGCAGGTCGATGGCCCAGGAGCAGGCGTCGTCGTCGAGTCCGCCCGCGCGGAGCAGGCGCGCCGTCTCCTCGGTCAGGCGCAGGCCGTGCGGGCCGGGGAGGGCGTCCCGCAGGCCGACGGAGGCGATGTCGTTGTGGCCGGCCAGGGCGGCGACGATGCGCCCGACGAGCAGTTCGAGGCGGGTACGCCAGTCCCCAGCGCCCTCGTCGGGCACGACCACGTCGGCCACCGCGTGGTCGAGGACGAGCGCCATCAACTCCTGCCGATCGCGGACATAGACGTAGAGCGAGGCGGGGCCGGTCTCGAGGGCCTGGGCAACGCGCCGCAGGCTCACCGCTTCGCAGCCCAGCTCGTCGACCAGCGCCATGGTGGCCGCCAGAACGGCGTCCAGGCCGAGCATGGATTTCGAGGGACGAGAGCGGGAGCGGGCTTGCGGCATGGCGCCATCCTATCTTGACGAATGCTGTTCGTTAAGGCACAGTGCTTGACGAACAGTGTTTGTTAAGACTGATGGGAAGACCTCTCGTGACCGTTCCCGCTTCGACGTCGCTTGCCCGTGCGGCACCGCTTACGGCCCATCCGCATCGGTGGCGGATCCTGGCGGTGGTGCTGCTCGCCCAAGCCCTGGACCTGCTGGACGCGACCGTGATGAACGTGGCAGCCCCATCGGTCCGCGCCGGGCTGGGCGGCGGCGCGGCGATGATGCAGTGGCTCACCGCCGGGTACACGCTCGCCTTCGGCGTCCTGCTGATCGTCGGCGGCCGGCTGGGTGATCGGTGGGGTCGGCGGCGGCTGTTCGTCCTGGGCGCCGCCGGGTTCACGGTGGCCTCCGCGGTGTGTGCGACGGCGCCTTCGCCGGCCGTGCTGGTCGCGGCTCGGGTGGCGCAGGGTGCGCTCGGCGCGTTGATGATCCCGCAGGGATTCGGCGTCCTGAGCGCGGCGTTCGACGAACGCGAACGCGGCCGCGCGTTCGCGACGTTCGGACCGGTGATGGCGCTCGCGGGCGTCGGCGGCCCCGTCCTCGCGGGCGGGCTCATCGCCCTCGACCCGGCCGGACTCGACTGGCGGCTGATCTTCCTGATCAACCTTCCGCTCGGCGTGCTGACCGTGGTCGGGGCACTGCGGTGGATGCCGGCCGACCCGGGGGACCCGCTCGTGCGGATCGACCCGCCGGGTGCCCTCCTGGTCGCCATGGGGTCCGCGCTCGTGGTCCACCCGCTGATCCAGGGCCGGGAGGCGGGTTGGCCGTGGTGGACGTTCGCGGAGATCGCCGTTGGCATCGTGGCCTTCATCGCCTTCGGTCGACGTCAAGGCACCAGCCGCTCGCCGGTCCTGGTGCCGAGCCTGCTGCGCAAACCCGCGTTCGTCGGCGGCCTCGCGGTCACCGCCGCGTTCTTCACCGGCCTCGGCGGACTGCTGCTCGTCCTCTCCCTCCACCTCCAACTCGCTCTCGGCCGGTCCGCGTGGGAGACCGCGCTCTCCCTGTCTCCGCTCGCCGTGGGCATCGGGCTCGCCTCACTCGTCGCCCCGGCGGTGGCCGTCCGGCTCGGCCGCTCGCTCCTGCACGTGGGGCTGGGGGTCGAGGCGCTCGGCACGCTCGGCCTGGCTGCGGTGGCCGCGTCGGGATCTCCGGCCTGGGCGCTGTCGATACCCACCCTGGTCGTGGGTTCGGGCGTGGGACTGGTGTCGGGCACCTTGGTCCAATCGATCCTGGCGGCAGCCGAACCCGCCGAGACGGGCAGTGCGTCGGGCGCCCTCAACGCACTCCAACAACTCTCCACGGCCCTGGGCGTCGCGGTGCTGGGCACCGTGTACTTCGCCGCCCACGACCCCGGTGCGCCCGACCCGGGAGCGGACGGCCTGGTCATCGGCGCACTCGTGGTCACCGCGACCTGCCTGGTCGGCGCTGCCCTGGTGCTCCTGCTGCCGCGTGACCGCGACCGCGGCCGCGACCGTGACCGTGACCGCGGCCGCAGCCGTGCCTCGTAGCCGAAGGACCGACCGGGCCGCGCCCCGGGTTGTCTCGGGCCGGCCGGTAATTCGGTCGCACTTGTGGACCCGTGGCCCCGTGGCCGTGGACCCGTGGCCCCGCGGACCCGCAGACCCGCAGACCCGCAGACCCGCAGACCCGCAGACCCGCAGACCCGTGCACCTGTGCACTCGTGGACCCGTGCATTCGTGCACCCGACGAGTGACCCGCATCAGACCATCGACCATGTGAGGAGCCCCGTCATGAGCAACGTCATCGTCTTCGGAGCCAACGGCCGTACCGGGCAGCTCGTCGTCCGGGAGGCCCTGCGCTTGGGCCACGACGTCACCGCCGCGGTGCGCGAGCCGGCCCGGTGGCAACCCCCGACCGCGGAGGACTCGCCCGGCACGGGGAAGTCGAACGTCGTGCGGGCCGACGTGCGCGACGCCGCCGGCGTACGCTCCGCCGTCGAGGGCCACGACGTCGTGGTCTCCGCGATCGGCCCGCCGGGGCGGCACGCACACCGGCTCTACTCCGACGCGGCGCGGACCCTGGTGTCCGCGATGGAAGGCGCCGGCGTACCCCGGCTGATCGCGGTCACCTCGGGCGGAGTCCACCACCGCGACCCCAACTTCCCCTGGTGGTACCGCAACCTCGTCACACCGCTGGTTCGGGAGCTGTACGACGACATGCGGTTGATGGAAACGATCGTCCGCCGAAGTGCCGTCGACTGGACCTTCGTTCGCCCCGCCCGGTTGCAGGACGAACCCCCCACCGGCAACTACCGCGTCCTCGACGCGAGCAACCCCAAGGGCGGCCGGAAGGTGACGCGCACCGACCTCGCCCGCTTCATCGCCCGCGAACTCGACGAGCACCGCTGGTCCCGCGCTGCCCCGACCCTCGCCGAATGATCCGCGAGGCTTGGGTGCTCCGGCCGACTGTCCGCTGAACGTTCGACCGCCATCCGGCCGTGCACACGCGGTTCCGCCGAACCAACGGGAGGAGACGACGGCCGAGGCCGAGGCCGAGGTGCCGATGCGCGGCGGCGACGTCGTCCCAGTCAGGCTCGGCGGCGCAGAGGAACCGCTGCTCGCAGGCGTCGGCGACGAACCTCCGGGTGCCCCGGTCGGCGGGCGGGACCGGCACCTTGGCGTGTCGAGCGGCCGCCGCGGGACCAGAGCCTGGCGTTGTTCGACGCCCTGGCCTCGGCCGAGAAGACGCTGCACGCCAACCCCGGCAGGCACGGGGATGTGCCGTCGTTCGAAGTAGACAGCTCGCCGAGGTTCTTCGCCCGGCATCTGAGCTGACACGAGATCGCAGTGCCCGGTGCGCCGGCCGGAGCCCGTTTCCGGTCGGCGTTCCCGAACTGGCGGCACCCCGGACGCCTGCTGTGGCACGGACTGGTCACCGCCGCGGCCGACGGTGCGCAGTCGCGTGCGCGGCGGAAACGGTGAACGACGTCGTCCGGCGCATCCCGTCGCACTCGGCCGAACCGGCCCGCGCCGGAACCGGGTTCCACGCCGCGCCGGTCGCCGCGCCGTCGAACACCAGTACTTCTCGGCGGCGCCGGTGCCGCGACCTACGCGTTCGCGCAGGACGACACGGAGGCGTCCGAAGTGGAGGCGTCGGACGGCGAGGTGTCGGACGATGCGGCGTCGGACGCAGGAGCCTCCGGCGTACGGGTACCGGATGCCGATTCGAGGCGCAGCATCGCCGCCTCGTCCGCCGTGCCCGGCTCGGCGTTGTAGACGACCATCCGCAGTCCGCCGGTGCGCGACAACTGCATCACCTCGAAGGTCAAGGTCATGAGGCCGACCTTGGGATGATCGAACGTCTTGCGGCCACCGCCGCGCTCGAAGACCTCGTAGCGTTCCCAAAGCCGTGCGAAATCCGTCGACTTGAGCAGGAGCTCGCCGACCAGGGCGGCGAGTTGCGGCGAATCGGGGTCGGCGCCGGCCACCGCGCGCAAGTGCGCGACGGACGCCGCGACGGTCTCCTCCCACGGCTGGTACAGCGTTCGGCCGGTGGGGTGCAGGAAAAGGTAGCGCGTGATGTTGCGCTGCTCCGGGGGGAGGTCCCACAGTCCGGGGGTGAGGCGCCGCCCGGGCGGATTCGCGGCCAACACGTAGTTGAACCGGTTGACGACGTACGCCGGGAGCGGGCGCACCGCCTCCAGCACGCGCAGTACCGAATCACGCACCGTGCGGTCCGTGGCCCCCGGGATATCGGAGGCCCGGCCCGCCGCGAGGTCGGCCAGTTCGTGGAGGCGCGCGTGCGCGTCGCCGCACAACCCGAGGGCGCGGGCCACGGCGTCGATGACGGCCGGCGACGGGTTGCTCTCGCGCCCGCGTTCGAGCCGTGTGTAGTAGTCGACGCTCACGCCGGACAGCGTCGCCAACTCCTCACGGCGCAGCCCGGGGGTGCGCCGCAGCCCATTGCCCGCGGGCAGCCCGACATCCTGGGGGCGCACGAGTGCACGCCTCGCCCGCAAGTACCTGCCCAGCTCGGTGACCTCAGCCATCGAACCATTGTCTCAGGTGGCGTTCGGAGGTGGGGGGCCGTGTCACTCCCCGGAACGCCCCGCCCCGGTGAAACGCGTCCTGCCACTGTTCGCCCGGGGCCGGGAGAGTTGTGCTCGTTGCGGGCGGCCCGTCTTCGGGGATCCCAGGGGGTGCGCGACACCGGGCCGCGGACCCGGAGGCCGGACCGCCCGCACGATCCAGTCCCACGGCACCACCGACGGAGGCCCCGCGCATGTCGACCAGCACGCTCACCGACACCGGTGACCAGCACACCCGCGCCGAGCCGACGGCCGACCCGTCCGCCGCGAGATCCGCCCGCGCCTCGTCCGACGTCGGCGCGGAGCAGCGGCCGTCGCCATTCGCGTTGGTCGCCGCGCTGCTCGGATTCACCGTGATCTCGATCGACGTGTCCGCGGTGAACATCGCGCTGCCGTCGATCCGCTCGTCACTGCACAGCGGGATGACCGGGCTGCAGTGGGTCGTCGACGCGTACACGCTCATGCTCGCGGCCCTGATGTTGTCGGCGGGCGCGCTCGCCGACCGGACCGGTGCGCGACGTGCCTACGCCTGGGGCGTGACGCTGTTCACCCTGGCGTCGCTCGCCTGCGCGCTGGCTCCCGGAATCGGCACGCTCATCGGGGCGCGCGTCGCGCAGGGCGCCGCGGCGGCGATCGTGATTCCGGCATCGCTCGCGTTGATCCGGCAAACCTATGACGAGCCCCGGCAACGGGCCCGCGCGATCGCGTTGTGGACCGTGGGCGGCTCGGTGGCGATGGCCGCCGGCCCGGTGCTGGGCGGGGTGCTGACGGAAGGCCCGGGCTGGCGGGCGGTGTTCCTGCTCAACCTGCCGATCGGGGTGCTGATTCTGGTCCTGCTGACTCGCATCGCGCCGTCCCCGAAGCGGCCGGCGCCGCTCGACCTGATGGGCCAGGCGACCGCGATAGTGGCGCTGGCGGGGGTCGCGTACGCGGTCATCGAGGGCGGCCACGCGGGCTGGACACAGCCGGGAGTGCTCAGTGCCCTGGCGATCGCGGTCGCGGGCGGTGTGGGCTTCCACCTCGCCGAGCGGTGGCACCGCGCGCCGATGGTCCCGCTGGAGATGCTGCGGCAGCGTTTGGTGGTCATCCCACTCACCGTCGGTTTCGTGATCAACGCGGCGTTCTACGGCGGGATCTTCCTGCTCGGCCTGTACTACCAGGAGCTGCGCGGCATGTCGGGCACCGAGGCCGGCCTGATGTTCGTGCCGATGGCGGCGGTCATCACCTCCACCAACCTGGTGTCGCCGCGTCTGGCGGAACGCATCGGGCGGCGGCCGGTCATCGCGGCCGGGCAGCTCATCATGGCGGGCGCGATGCTGGCCATGCTGCCGCTCGACGCGCACACGCCGATCTGGCTCGTGATCGTCCTGCTGGTTCCGATGGGCATCGGCGGTGCCCTCTCCGTCCCGGCGTTCACCGCCCAACTCATGGACAGCGTGCCCGGCGAGCGTGTCGGAGCGGCGTCCGGGCTGCTGAACGCGCTGCGGCAGACCGGCGGCGCGCTGGCGGTGGCCCTGTTCGGGTCGCTGGCCACAAGGTCCGACGGCAGTGGCTTCTCGTTGTCCGGCATGCGTACGGGCGTGCTGGCCGAGGCGGTGCTCCTGGCCGTGACCGCGGCCGTGGCGTGGTGGCTGCTGCCACGCGACACGAAGCGCTGAGCGTGGCCGGGGCCGCGTCGGCGCCCCGACCGGGGCCATCGGATCGTGGTCGACCTCGGCCGGATCCGGTTCCGCGACTGCGCCGGGTTGAACCTGCTGTTGCGTGCCGGGACCCGCGTTCGACATCGCGGTGTCTGTTTCCCGGTGACCGGAGTCGACGCACCGATCGTCGGGGAACTGTTCGCCCTGGCCGGTGGCATCGCCCCTGCCGGCGAAGGCGAACACCACCGAGCACCTGCCGGCCGGCCCTGACCTGCCCGCGCCTGCGAAGTCTTGGTGCTGATCCGAAGTCTTCGTCCTGAAGGGAGGCTTCGGATCGGGAGGCGCCAGGAACCATGGACGGTGTTGTTGATCATTTCGAGAGGCACTGGGCCTCATGCCCGGGGTGGAATCGGGCATGAGCCGGGAGAAACGTGCCGATCATGCGCAAAAGAGGAGGCCGAGGATGAGCTGGACGCCGGTCGAGGAGTTCGAGACGCCCGAGGGGGTGGTGCGGTGGAGGGTTCTCGGCAGCGGGGACCCGGTCGTGTTGGTGCACGGCACCCCGTACTCCTCCGTTCTGTGGCGGGACATCGCTCCGGCGCTCGCGCGTACCCGCGCGGTCTATGTCTTCGACCATCTCGGCTTCGGCCGGTCGGACCAGCGCGAGGGCCAGGACCTCAGCCTGGCGGCTCACGCGAGGAACTTCGCCCGGCTTCTCGACCACTGGGAGCTGTCCCGTCCCAGCGTCGTCGCCCACGACATCGGCGGGGCGGTGGTACTGCGGACGTTGCTGCTGGAGGAGAGGGACTACCGGGACCTGACCCTCTTCGACGCGGTGACCGGCGGTGAGTGGGAGCGAGGGCTCTTCCGGCTCATCCTCGAGCACGCGGACGTCTTCCGCGAGCTTCCGGACTACGCTCACGAAGCGCTCGTCGCCGCCCACATGCGGCACGCCACACACGTCGGCTTCCGACCGGGAGTCCTCGACGCGTTTCTCGCACCGTGGCGGGGGGCCGCGGGGCAGGCCGCGTTCTACCGCCAGTACAGCCAGATCAGGCAGGCGGATACCGCGGCGTACGAAGACCTGCTGGGCGGGATCTCGCTTCCCGTGCGCATCATCTGGGGCCGCGAGGACCGCATCCTTCCTCCGGAGTACGCCGAGTGGCTGCACGCGCGCATCCCGCACGCCGAGCTGCACTGGATCGAGGAGGCTGGCCACCTCCTCCAGGAAGACGCAGCCGGGCAACTGTCGGCCCTCCTGACGGCAGGCTTCCCCTCGGACGGGTGAGGAGGGGTCGGGCGTCGCTCCCGAGCGGGCCCGGCGCCCCGTCCTGGCGCCGGTGGCCGGTGTGCGAAGCACACCCGCGGGGTTCCGGGTGGCGGCCCACGACTCGCAAGCAGTCGGGAGACGGTGACCGTGCGGCGCGCGGGACCCGCGAGCGGACGGCGGCCCGTACCTCGTCACCGAGCACCCACGAAACCTGCCGTGCCATCGGTGACACGACCCGTTGGACGAGCACGGCTCCGCCGGAGAATCCGCGGCCTGCCGGGGGCCGTGGACAATCGCCTCCACCAGGGCGCTCCGGGGCGCGGGGGTGTTCGGTCGGCCGGAGGTTCCCGGGTTCGCGGCCCGGTAGGGGGCGCCGCACCGCGTTCGGCCGCGCGTCGGGCGGCGCGCCCACGCGTTCGATGGGATCCGAGACGGACCGACAGGGGCATCCGCTGTCGCCCGCCGATCACACGGGGGCGTCGGAGTCTGCCGCGCGCCGGCTGCTTCGCCGTGTACCCCGACTTCGAACATCGGGAGTCGGCAGCGCCGGGTGCCACAGCGACACCGGCTTCACGCCCCACCGCCCTGACAAACGCTGCTCGCGAAGGTCTTGTATCGATGTATTGATGCATGCAAAGGTGACGCCATGTCAGACGAATGGGCCGTGCGCCGGATCGAAGCGTTCGTCGGCCAGGTGGCCGACATGGCGCGGCTGCCGGGTTACCGCAACCGGCTGCTGGCGGTCGCCGGCGTCGAGTTGCACCCGTCCGGCCTGTCGATCCTGTCCGTCCTCGAACGCGAAGGCCCCCTCGGCGTCAGCGAACTGGGGGTACGCCTCGGCGTCGACCAGTCCACGGCCAGCCGCCAGGTCCGGCCGCTCGAGGTCGCCGGACTGGTCGCGCGTGATCCGGACCCCGACGACCGCAGGGCCAGCCTGGTCCGCGTCACCGAGGCAGGTCTGCTCCTGCGCGCCCGGGTGCGCGGCACATGGCTCGCCGACATCGCCTGGGCGGTCCGCGACTGGGACCCCGCCGAACGCGAGCAATTGGGTGAGCTCCTCGAGCGTTTCGCCGCACGCTGGCGCGATGCCGCCGCCCGGGCCGGCCTCGACGCCGCACCCCGCACCGACTCCGAACCGACCGACGAACAGGTGACCTCGTGACCGACCGATTCGACCTCACCGGCCGCGTGGCCATCGTGACCGGCGGCAGCCGCGGCATCGGCCGCGCCATCGCCCATGCCTACGCCCGCGCCGGTGCCGCGGTCGTGATCGCCAGCCGCAAGGCCGACGCCTGCAAGGCCGTGGCCGAGGAGATCGAGGCGGCCGGCGGGCAGGCCCTCGCCGTCGCCACCCACCTGGGCGAACTCGACCAGCTGAAGGCCCTCGTCGACGCCACCGTGGCGCGCTTCGGGCGCCTCGACATCGTCGTCAACAACGCCGCCAACGAACTCGCCCAGCCCGTCGGGCACATCACCCCCGAAGCCTGGGACAAGTCGTTCGCGGTCAACCTGCGCGGCCCGGTCTTCCTGGTCCAGTACGCGCTCCCGCACCTGATCGCCAGTGGCCGCGCGTCGGTCGTCAACGTGGTGAGCGCAGCCGTGTTCACGCGCGCCGAAGGCAAGGGCCTGTACGCGGCGGGCAAGTCCGCGCTGGTGGCCTTCACCCGCACGATGGCCGGTGAACTCGCCGTCCACAACATCCGCGTCAACGCGATGGCGCCCGGCACCGTCAAGACCGACATGGTCCTCAAGACGACACCCGACATGCAGGAACGCATGACCAAAGCGGCCCCGCTCAAGCGCATGGCCGACCCCGAGGAGATGACCGGCCTGGCACTGCTGCTCGCCTCCGACGCGGGCAGCTTCATGACCGGCCAGATCGTCAGCATCGACGGCGGCCTCACGGTCCACTGAGCCGTCGCGCCACCCGGCGCAACCGCACACCGACCCACCGGCAGGCCCGCCGACAAAGGAAGAGACGGTATGACCTTCGAGAACCGCGTCGCGGTGGTCACCGGCGCCGGAGGTGGGCTCGGCCGCGGCTACGCCCTGGAACTCGCCCGACTCGGCGCCCGCGTCCTGGTCAACGACCTCGGCGGCGGCAGCCACGGCGAGCCGCCCGCCGACGATCCGGCCGGGGCGGGCGAACTCGGCGCGGCCGAGCTGGTGGTCGCCGAGATCCGCGCGGCGGGCGGCACCGCGCGCGCGGACACGCGCGACATCAGCACCGACGCGGCGGGCGTCATCGGTGCCGCGGTCGAGACCTGGGGTCGCGTCGACATCCTGGTCAACAACGCGGGCATCTCCGGCGGCGGGGAGATCGACGCCATCCCCGACGCCGAGTTCCGCCGCATGGTCGACGTGCACTACTGGGGCAGCGTCGAGATGATCCGCGCCGCGTGGCCGGTCATGCGGGCGCAGGGGTACGGACGCGTCATCAACTCGTCCTCCACATCGGTGCTGGGCATCCCCCACACCAGCCACTACATCTCGGCCAAGGCCGGCGTCCTCGGTCTGACCCGAGCCCTCGCGCAGGACGGCGCGGCCCATGGGATCAAGGTCAACGCGATCATGCCGACCGCGTACACCCGGCTGACCGCCGAGATCCCCGACGACGGACTGCGGGCCCTCCTCGAACATTTCTTCAAGGCCGAATACGTCGCGCCGTTCGTCGCGGTGCTCGCGGACGAGAACGCCCCGTGCACCGGCGAGACGTTCAGCGTGGGCGCGGGCCGCGCCGCGCGGGTCTTCCTGGGAGTGGCGCCGGGCTACCTCTCCGCCGATCCCGGCGGCGCGACTCCGGGCGAATACCTCGCCAACTTCGACCGGATCCTCGCGACCGAGGGCCACATCGTGGCGACCAGCGCCATGGACGAAGTGGTGCTCTCCGCCAAAATGCTCGGCATCGACGCGGGCACCCCGACCGTCGGCACGTAAAGCCGGGCTCCGGCCTTCCCGATCCCAGGCTCGGTGGCGGGGTCGCCGGCCCGTGGGCGCTTGGCGGACTCCCGAATGGCCCAACCGTGTTTTTGCTCAAAGGTGGGTCGTACGCGAAATTGGTCGCGCCACACCACCTCGCGTTCCCGCCGACGCGTCGGCCGGCACGTCGATCGCGGGAGCGCACACCTCGCAGGCCGTGCGATCGCCCGGCGATCGCTTCGAAGGGACCGCCATGCGCCACCTCGAGCACACCGTCACCATCGGCGCCCCGATCACGGACGTGTGGAAAGTCCTGCTGGACGTGGAGGGATGGGTCCGCCTGTTCCCCTCGACCAGTGCCGCGCGGGTCACCGAGAGTTCGCCCACGCATCAGATCGTCGCCCTCACCGGGGACATCGGCGGCCGCAGCCAGTCGTGGGTCTCGCGGCGCGACATCGACGAAGTGGGCCGCGTCATCGACTACCGCCAGGTGGAGACCGCGCCCATGATGAAGCGGATGGCCGGGCAATGGCGGGCGGTGTCCACGTCGGACACCACGACGGAGCTCACCATCACCCACGACTTCGAACCGGCCGCCCCAGCAGCGCCGGTCGCCGAACTTTCCGCGGCCCGAGACCTCGGCGGTCTGCTGAACCGGGCGCTGGACCAGTTGGCCCCCGCCCATTTGGTGGCGATCAAGGCCGAGGCCGAGCGGGTCCACGCGGGAGCCCGAGCCCGCACGTCCTGATCGCGGGGGAACATGTCGCCGCACCGGGACGGCGCCGGCCGCCCCGGCAGCGCGCACCGACCCAAGCCGCTACGTGCTCATCGGGCGAGGAACCGTCACCGATGTCGATGTGGCGTCGGCCCCGCTCCGGTTCGTGTGTTCGCGGGGGAGAGGCCGTACTCGAGACGCAGGGAGCGTTGGTGAAAGAACGGTTCACCGCCGAACGACCGTACCTGTGGGATCGCACGCGGCCGGCGAGCCACTGACACCGGCCCAGATCGAAGCCCTCGACGCCTTCGAACGAAGTACTCGGCGACGAGAGGCTGTTCCTGCGCCTACCCCTACGCCGCGGAGACCTCCTCGTGCTGGACAACACCACCGTCCTGCACGGTCGCACCTCCTTCGTCGACCACCACCCCGACCCCCTCCGGAGCCGCTGCCTGGCCCGTTCCACCTCGATCAGGCCGACATCCCGATCGGCCTGACCTTCGACGCTCCCGGGGATGCCGAACTGCCACCGGCGGGTGTCGTCTTCTCCCGCGATGCCACCGCGCTGCGCGAGGACATGAACGCCGGCGGCACGACGGTGCGGATCGAACTGGAGCTGCGACAGCGGCGGGCGGAAACCTTCAGCGTGCTCACCGAGCCCCCGGACGCCACGGCCGCCAGACACGTGTTCGGCGCGCATGTGGACAGCGTTCCGCCATCTGCACCGCCGCCGGCCACGCCGCACTCCGAGCCGTCAGCCGCTGACCGGATCGGCCGCCGGTGTCCGGTGCGTCGCGGCGTGCGGGGGAGGCACGGCCGTCGAGTGCGGCTGTGGCAAGCCGGTAGACTCGACGGCCGTGGCGGACACCCAGTACGAAGACCTGTTGCGGTTGGTGCTCACCTCCGGGACGGCCAAAGCCGACCGGACGGGCACCGGGACTCGAAGTGTCTTCGGGCACCAACTACGCTACGACCTCTCGCGGGGGTTCCCGCTGGTCACCACCAAAAAGGTGCATCTCAGGTCCATCGTGTACGAGCTCCTGTGGTTCCTGCGCGGCGACTCCAACGTCGGCTGGCTGCGTGAGCACGGGGTCACCATCTGGGACGAATGGGCCGACGCGAACGGCGACCTCGGTCCGGTGTACGGCGCACAGTGGCGCTCCTGGCCCACCCCGGACGGCAGGCACATCGACCAGATCAGCGATGTTCTCGACACTCTGCGCTGCGACCCGGACTCCCGCCGGATGATCGTCTCCGCCTGGAACGTCGCCGAGCTGACCAATATGGCACTCGCGCCGTGTCACGCCCTCTTCCAGTTCTACGTTGCCGACGGCAAGCTCTCCTGCCAGCTGTACCAGCGCAGCGCGGACATGTTCCTCGGTGTCCCTTTCAACATCGCCGGCTATGCCCTGCTCACGCACATGGTGGCGCAGCAGGCCGGCCTCGAGCCCGGCGACTTCATCTGGACCGGCGGCGACTGCCACATCTACGACAACCACGTCGAGCAGGTGACCGAGCAGCTCTCCCGCACCCCGTTCGAGTTTCCCGAGTTGCGCCTGCGCCGAGCCGACTCGCTCTTCGACTACGCCTACGCCGATGTGGAGGTGCTCGACTACCGGCACCACCAGGCCATCAAAGCCCCGGTAGCGGTGTGAACGTCGGGCTCATCTGGGCGCAGACCCTCGACGGCGTCATCGGCGCGGACAACGCGATTCCGTGGCGACTGCCCGAGGACTTGGCCCATTTCAAGGCAACCACCCTGGGCCATCCAGTGGTGATGGGGCGCAAGACGTGGGATTCGCTGCCTTCGCGATTCCGGCCGCTGCCCGGCAGGCGCAACATCGTGGTGACTCGCAATCCACGATGGGCGGCCGAAGGCGCGGAACGTGCCGGGTCCATCACCGAAGCTCTGGAACTCGCAGCCGAATCGTCGGAACCGGGCGTCCCTGGTGCCGCATGGGTGATCGGCGGCGGGGAGATCTATCGTGCCGCCTTGGCATACGCCACGATGCTTTCGGTAACCGAAGTCGAATCGACGGTGGACGGCGACACCTACGCCCCGACACCGGACCCGACGTGGACAGTTGCCGAGGACAAGGGCTGGCAGTGCTCGACGTCCGGGCTGCGCTACCGCATCCGCAGCTACACCCGGTGACCGTCGACTCGCCACCCTGACCCGCGCCGATTCTCCACCGCCGAACGGCTCCGCTCCCACCAGGCCCACGGAAAGATCATCCTCACCGTTCCCTGAGGCCGGCACCGCCCAAGCCGCCGCCCCACAGGTCGCACTGCCACAGAACCCCGCACGCGGCACCGCACCTGACCACAGTGCCGCGTGCGGGTTGTTGTGCGTTGTCCGAGGACCGGATTCTGCTGCGCACCCGCGCACTTCGGCCTTCGGCGGGCTCTCGCTCGGCAACGTCGACCTTCGCCGGCGGCCCCACCGGGAGAACCGCGAGCCACTGCGAACACGCGCGGTTGGAGGGCGGGGTCAGACGCTCGGGTGGGTGCGGCGGGAGCGGGCGAGGGAGAGGGCGCCCAGGGTGGTGCCGGTGAGACCCACGATCAGGGCCACGTAGGCGCCGCCCAGTCCGTTGCCGCTGCCGAGGCCGCCGTCGGCGGTGGCCGCGACCAGTCCGCCGAGGGCGAGGGCGGCGAGTCCTGCCGCCACGGCCACGGCACCGCCGCGGCCGTGGCCGATGCGGCCGGCGCGGGTGCGGCCGGTGGCGCGGGCCAGTGCCAGTGCGCCGACGGCTACGGCGGTCAGCCCCAGCAGCGCGGCGGTGATCGCTCCGATGCGCCCCGCGCCCATGTCGGTGACACCGGCGGCGGTGGGCTGGGCGGAGACGTAGGCGGCTGCCGGTGCGGCAAGCACGGATCCGACGGACATGGGTGCTCCTTCTATCTCTGACGACGTTCTCTGACGTCTGACGACCTTGTCTGACGACCTCGTCTGACGACCTCGTCTGACGACTGGGTACCGCCCGAGCTTGTCCGCTCGCCCCGCTTCCGGTCGTCCGCCGGGCGCGGACACTTCGCGCTGCCACCGGGGCCGCAGCCGACTACCGTGCACGCCGCAAACGCCGTGCCGCTACCGCGGCTGCGGTAGCGGGCCGCTCATCCGCGAGCGGGATCCGTCCGCCCGCCACGCCGGGCTAGGGTGCGCGCATGGGCACAGGGCGGTTCGTTGTCGCGGCGGGGGTCAGGGACGGGGCGGTCGCCGTCGGTGTGGCGGGGGCGCTGCTGGCCACCGGGTTGTCCGCGGAGCGCTCCGCCGCTCCGCTCGACCTGCTCGGCTACGTGTTGCTGGTGGCCGGGGGCCTGGCTTTGGCCGCCGGGCGGCGGGCCCCGGTCGCGGTGCTGGCCGTCACCGGGCTGTGCGCGCTGGGTTATCAGGCGGCCGGGTTCGATGTGCCGGTCGTCGCCTACCTGTTCGCGGTGTACGCCGCGGTGCGGGCGGGGCACCGCACGGTCGCGGTGGCGGCGTCCGTAGTCCTGCTGGCCGTCCTCCCGCTCGCGGCGCTGGTGGATCTGCGCGAGGTGGGCGCGGCGTACGCGCAGGCCCGTGGCGCTTTGGAGATCGCCTGGCTGATCGCCGCCGGAGCCGCGGGTGAGGCGCTGCGGCAGGCCGAACGGCGCGCCGACGAGGCCGAGCGCACCCGGGAGGAGACCGCGCGGCGCCGCGCCGACGAGGAGCGGCTGCACATCGCGCGGGAGCTGCACGACTCGCTCACCCACCAGATCTCGGTGATCAAGGTGCAGGCCGAGGTCGCCGTCCACCTGGCCCGCAAGCGCGGCGAGGAGGTCCCACAGGCGCTGCTGGCCATCAGGGAGGCCGGCCGTGAGGCGAGTCGGGACCTGCGGTCCACCCTGGAGGCGCTGCGCGATGACGCGAAGGCCCCGCCGCCCGGGCTCGACCATGTCCCGGACCTGGTGGACCGGGCCCGCAGTCGCGGCCTGGACGCGACGCTGACGATCGAGGGCCGACGGCAGGTTGTGCCGGCAGCGGTTGAACGGACCGCGTACCGGATCGTCCAGGAGTCGCTGACCAACGTCGCCCGGCACGCCGCCGCCGCGTCCGCGTCGGTCCGCATCGACTACCGCCCCGACATCCTGGCCATCCGCGTCGACGACGACGGCGCCGCCACTCCGCACAGCCCGCCGCAACCCGGCGTCGGACTGCTCGGGATGCGCGAACGGGTCACCGCCCTGGGCGGCCGGTTGCGCGCCGAACCCCGCCGCGAGGGCGGCTTCACCGTCCAGGCCGAACTCCCGGTGGAGCGCACGCCGTGATCCGCGTCCTGCTGGTCGACGATCAGCCGCTGCTGCGCAGCGGATTCCGCGCGCTTTTGGACATCGAGGACGACATCGAGGTGGTGGCCGAGGCCGCCGACGGGCGGACGGGCCTGGAACTCGCCCGCCGGCACCTGCCCGACGTCGCGCTCGTCGACATCCGGATGCCGGTCCTCGACGGCATCGAGACGACGCGGCGCATCGCGGCGGACCCGGCGCTGGCCGGGGTGCACGTGGTCATCCTGACCAACTACGGCTTCGACGAATACGTGTTCGACGCGTTGCGCGCGGGCGCCGCGGGGTTCCTCGTCAAGGACATCGTGCCGGAGGACTTCCTGCACGCCGTACGGGTGGCCGCGCGCGGCGACGCCCTGCTCGCCCCCTCCATCACCCGCAAGCTGATCGACCGATACGTCGCCCAGCCACGTCACCCCGGCGCCGTCACAGGCTTGGAGGAGCTGACGAACCGCGAACGCGAGGCGGTCGCCCTGGTTGCGCAGGGCCTGTCCAACGACGAGATCGCCGCCCGCATGGTGATCAGCCCGATGACCGCGAAGACCCACATCAACCGGGCCATGAGCAAGCTCCACGCCCGCGACCGCGCCCAACTCGTCGTCCTCGCCTACGAATCCGGTCTGGTCACCCTACGCACCCCCTAGCTCCGCCATCCGAGCGTCAGCCGCTGTCCGGCACCGACACGAGGACCCACTCCTCGGAGGCCGGCCTGGAAGAAGGCGCTGCTTTTCCGGCCTGTTCGCCGTCAACGGCGACGCGTGACGGCTCGGCTCGGACACGACACCATGAATTGCCTTGTGGCGGCCGCGACCCGGCACGAGGTTGTCGGCCTCGACCGGCCGAGCCGTGTCGTGTCGGGCCGACTCGACCGTGTTTCGGAGAGCCTCGGCACCACCCTCTACGGCATCGGCTGTGCGGCGTTGTCCCGGCGGCCGTCGACCACGGTGGGGCCGCACCGTCGCGGCGGGTGTCCTGCGCTGATCGGCCGCGTGAGGCTTGAGCAGCCCCGACCGGTGTGTCGCGGAACCGGCCGTGCGGTCCGGGCTCTGCCGTGCCCGGCGTGGTCAGTGTCGGATCGCACGGCCGATGTCGGCCTTGGTGGGGCCCGAGAGTGTGCGGTGGCTGCGGGCGGTGGTCTTGGCCTGCTTGCCGGCGCCGACCTCGTCGACATCGACGACGACGACGTCCAGGATGTTGCCGGCGTCGTCGCGGAAATCGACGCTGAGCGTGTAGTCGGCGCTCTTGTCGGTCCCGTTGCTGACGGTCACCTCGGCCGTGGTGCGGTCCCCGTCGACAGCGGTCGGGCCGACGCTCGCGTCCGCCTTGGCGTCCACGCCGTCCTTGATCTCGTCCAGCTTGGACGCCGCGGACGCGCTCGCCGACGCGACGGCGTCCTTGGCTTCCTTGCCCGCGGATTCGAGCGCGGAGGCGATCGCGCTGGGCGTCGACGTGTCGCTGCCCCCGTCGTCGTCGTCACCGCAGGCCGCCGCGGTCAGGACCAGGACCGCGGCGATCGAAATCGCTCCCGCGGCACGCCCGCACCTGCTTGTCATGTTCGTTGCTCCTCGCGTGAAACCGCAGGACGAAAGCGCCCACGGACGAACACCCGAGTGTCCACACGACGGAACAGGTAAACCCTCGCAAACCCGCCGGACCGGATCGGCGAGACGTGATCGGGAGTCGGGGACGAACCCGAAACTCGCCCTTCCCGACTGCCGCATCCGCGACCACCGGGAGAAGCCGTCCATGGGCATGGCGATACGGGTTCCGCTGCGCGCGACACGAAAGAGCGGGGAACTCTCCACCGACGAGACGTGAGCGAAACTGCGCCGATACGGCGGTTCGACGCTCGTGGTGGCCACGGATTGGCGCCGTGCTCGGTCACGGCGGGGCGCTGTTGCGGCACCCGAGGATGTGGTCGGGGGTGGGGCTACCGAACTGTGCGGGCCGGCAGTTCGGCGATTGTGGCTGCGGCGTCGCGGCCGGAGGCGACTGCGCCGTCCATGTAGCCGAGGGAGCCCTTCTTCGGCCGTGGGTCGGATTCTTCCTATACGGCGTTCCGGTTGTCGCCGGCGCCGACACTGCCGGTGTGCGGGTGGCGGCGGCGGGGAGGTCCTCTCCCCGATTCCCTGACCCGCGTTCGAGCGCCCGGCGCGACCGCCCGCGGGATTGCGGGGCGTCGACCACACGCGCGGTCGACGCCGCCGCGACCACCCCGGACAACAGAGCGTGAGCGCGGGTAGCGTGTGGGTCCGGGATGGTTGGTGATCCGCGACGTCACGGCCGACTTCGACGGCAACCGGCTCAACCTGCCCCAGTCCTTCCCGGGCGTCAGTCCGCCGTCGTCGGTTGCGGTGTCATCAGCGTGGACCGGCGGGGTGGGCTGCCCGGACGAAGGAGATGATCTCCTCCATGGACGGGTTGTAGCCCTTCGAGGTGTCCACGGTCAGGGTGGGCACGTCCGGCGAGGTGGGGACGACGGATTCGAGGGTGTGTTCTTCGGCGGTGATGGCGTCGGGGAGGTCGTGATCGACGGGTGCGGATCGATGGTTGTTCTCCCGTGCGCGCTGCGCGATTCGATCGTGGGCGATCGATGTCGGGACCGTGCAGTGCACGACGCGGGTCCGGGCGATACGGCTGAGCGGTTCCAGTTTCGGGCGCCACAGCCGGTCCGGGAACGTGGCCTCGACGACCACCGAGGCCCCGGCCCGAACGAGGACCTTCAGTACATCGAAGACGGCGTCCGGCGGCCGATGGCCAAGAGGATTTCCGCCACCGCCACCGCTTCGGTCTTCGGGGGTGTACATGACCATGCCGCGTGCGATGTCGTCACGGATGATCGCGGGGCAGCCGAGGTCATCCGCGAGTGCGTGGACGAGGGTTGTTTTCCCGGAACCGGGTCCCCCACTCACGACAGCAAGAATTTGTGGCGTCATGGCACTCTCTCGGGTTCGGTCTGGCCGGACAGGGCGACGGCGGAGCAGCGGCAGGACGAGATGTGCGGCACAGCGTTCTCGGCGACGCAACCACGAAGGAATCCGGGCCCGCGGCACATTCTCATTCTGGCGCACTCGAACTCGCGCCCACGACCGGGTGGTTGCGGCGTCCACTCTTTCGCCGGCCGGTGACTTCCGCCGACGTCTGCCCGGGTCCACCGGATCCCGGCCGGTCGACCGGCCCTACCGATGAGCGAGGACGGGCGTGTCCACCGACGAGGAACAGGACGCGTTGGGCGGCCGGTTCGAGAGGTGTGCCATCAGGTGACACTTGTACAGCCCGCGACTTCCCGGGCCGAACGCGAGCATTTACGCTCGAGTCCAGCGCCAAGCGGCACGACGCCGGGGGTTGGCAGTGGCTACGAACAACACGCCCGAACAACGAGGCACCACGGCGGCGCGGGGGCGAAGGGCCGCCGGCACGAGGACCTTCACGGATGTCCTCCACGGTGCGGTGTCCAGACGCTCGGCCAGACAGCCCGAGGACGACCTCGACGACCTTCGACAAGGCGTTCCGATCTTCGTCTCCGCCTTCGCACGCCAGGGGACGCGGTTCAAACAAGGTCTCCTTGTCCTCGATTCGACCGCCGCCGTCCCCGTCGTCTGGCGGCCCTACCGCCCCTTCCGGGGGCATGGCCACGGCATCCCGCTGCTCCAGCCCCACTCGGTGCCGACGGTCGGACCCGTGACGGGCCCCGGGTCCCGGTCCATCAAGCGGGGCCTCTTCCACCTGCTCACCACGCGAGCGGACGACCAACTCTGGGAACTCGCAGTGCCGACCGTCGATATCGACCTGGTCCGCACAGCCCTGGACGCGGCGAATCACAGAGCTGATTGAACGGTTCGCAATCCACGGCCTCGGGTCCAGCCGCCACCGCCCGGGGCGGCCGGCATTCGCGCGAAGAACGGCGTGTCATCGAGCGGCGCGACCAACGCCCGAAGTCGCATGCCGGCCGCGACCGTTCCCTACGCAGGCGGCCCGCCGAAATCTCGTCGAGGTCACGACTCGGTCCGCCATGGAGCTTGGGCCGGAGCGGCGACCGGCGGCCGATGACGTTTCACCCGGCGCCGTCGGCGTGCTGCCTCGGGCGAGCGGACACACCGTGACGGTCGATGGCCGGCACGCCGACCACCTCTCGGATGGCAGCGCTTCGGCAGCCGAGGTCAGAGCCCGAAGGCCGCGCGGCGGGACTCGGGGACCAAGTCGGCATACTCCGGGTGCTTACGCATCCAACCACGGATGAAGGGGCAGTACGGGAGCACGGCGAGCCCGCGTTCACGCACCGCGTCGAGCGCCGCACGGGCGAGCGTCCCGCCGAGCCCCTGCCCTTCGAACCGGGGATCGATCTCCGTGTGAATGAAGGCGATCTCCTCGTCGTGCAGGAAGTACTCGGTGAAGCCCGCGAGTTCGAGAGCGTCCTCACCCGCGAGAATCTCGTATCGCGACTTCTCGGGATTGTCGACGACCTTGGTCCCCATACGTACTCCTGTGCTCATGACCGATCCGGCGAAATCGCATCGTACGCGGCCGCACCGGCCCCACTGTTGCCGCGTGGAGGCGGCGGTCCTGCCGGGGCCTTTCCGGCGGGGCCGAACGCTCCACTATCGGCGAAACGCCCGTACCTCCTCCGCCGTGGGAGGGTCGGCGCCCGGGCGGGAGCAGGTGAGGGCCGATATCGCGGCCGCCTCGGCGAGGACGTCCGCCGGTAGTTGGGGGCTCGCGAGGGTGCCCGGCTCCGGTTACCCCCAGGAGGCGCCGGCGGGCCTGCCGCGGCTTTCAATTCCGCAGGGGCACCGAACCCAGGACGACCGTCGCGGAGGAGCGGTTCAGGTAGGCACCCGCCTCGTTGGACGACCACTGGCCATCCACGGGTATGAATGAACTCAAGGCGGTCGGTATCCCTGCCGGAGGCCCGGCGGCCGGCTTCCACGGCCCCCATGCTTCCGCGGCGGCGCCGTCGGCGAGACGGACGACACCGTAGTAGACCCAGTCCGACGGCCCCGGCACCTGCACGCGTCCCGTGTCGAGCGAGCCGTGAGCCTGGCCACACCAGCCGGCGGAAACCACAGGACCCAACCGGGCCAACTCCGGGAACACCTCCGACAGGCCGGACGTAGTGGAACGCACCGGTTCACAGCGACGTGCCGCCGGTTCGCCCTTCGCGTCGTCCGCCTGGTTCCCGGTGCCGCACGCGGCAGCGAGCGCACCGGCCAACACGGTGAGCGCCATGGCCGCCGCTCGTGTCCCGACCGTCGTTCGCACCATACCCACGTGCTCGTCTCCCCGCCCTCGACGACAAACCGACGCCCAGTCTGACGCCGGGGCCGGTGTCGGCACATCCGACTTCTTGCGTACCTTCATCCGCGGCCACCACGTCCGGAGACCACCGCCTGCGCCAGGCGCGGCCCCGACCTTCGTACCCGTTCGTATGTGGCGGGGTCGGCGACGTGCGGATCGGGTGGCGGGCCGTGGACCCGAGAACGCCCGGCAGTCCCGTCCGGCGGGTGGCTCTGGCAGACTGCCGTCCCACGCGGATCATGGGGTGCGCGGGTCGGGGGAGGGCCGATGGAGCCGCTGCAGGAGCACGACCCCGTACAGCTCGGGGCGTACCGGCTCACCGGGCGACTCGGCTCGGGCGGGATGGGCCGGGTGTTCCTGGGCCGTTCGCCGAGCGGGCGCTCCGTCGCACTCAAGGTGATCCGGCCCGACCTGGCCGAAGACCCGGACTTCCGGCGGCGGTTCGCCCGCGAGGTGGCCGTCGCGCGGCGGGTGGGCGGCTTCTACACCGCCCCCGTCGTCGACGCGGACACCGAGGGTCCGATGCCGTGGCTGGCCACCGCGTACATCGCCGGGCCGAGCCTGCAGGACGCGGTCCGCGAGCACGGACCGCTCCCCGAGCGGTCGTTGCGCGCGCTGGCGGCGGGGCTCGCCGAGGCGCTGCAGTCGATCCACGCGTCCGGCACGATCCACCGCGACCTCAAGCCGTCCAACGTGCTGCTCGCCCTGGACGGTCCCCGGGTGATCGACTTCGGGATCGCCAGGGCCGCCGACGACACCTCGGTGACCGCGACGGACCTCGTGGTCGGTTCGCCCGGCTACCTCTCACCCGAGCAGGCACGCGGCGAGGAAGTCGCCCCGGCGTCCGACGTGTTCTCGCTCGGTTCCGTGCTGGTCTTCGCGGCCACCGGCAACGGGCCGTTCGGCGGGGGGTCGGTTCCGGGGTTGTTGTACCGGGTGGTGCACGCGGACCCGGTCCTGGACGGGGTGCCCGCCTCGTTGCACGCCCTGATCGCCGACTGCCTGACCAAGGACGCGGTCTCCCGCCCGACGACCGACCAAGTCCTGCACCGCGCGCTGCCGCAGGCCGGGCAGACCGGCGAACTCTCCCTGGACAACTGGCTTCCCGACCCGCTCGCCCGGCAGGTCGCGGCACAGTCGGGCGACCCGTCCGCGCTGCCCGACCCACCGCCGAAGGGTTTTCCTGGGCCACCGGCCGGCATCCCGGCGGCAGGTGCCGCAGGGATGGGTGCCGCTGGACCGGGTGTCCCCGGGCCACCCGGATCAGGGAACGTCCCGGGGCCTTACGGCCCGCCCCCGCAGTACCCGCGGCAGCCACCGGCCGCGGCCGCTCCGCAGGGCGCCCCGGCCCCGCCCCGGCCGCTCGCGCCGCCGCCCGTTCCCGCACACGCGCCCGTGCACTCGCCCGTGCACTCGCCCGTTCCGGAACACGTGCCCGTGCACTCGTCCGGTGCCGCGCACTCGCCTGTTCCGGCCGGAATGCCGCCGCCGGTGCAACGCCCCGGCTACGCACCGGTGTTCCCGCCGCCCAAGCGGGAAACCCCGCCCGATCGAAGGCGGTTCATCGCGCTGGGCGCCGCTGCGGCGACCGCCGCGGTCGGCGGCGGCGTCGCCGCGTGGTTGCTCGGCAGGGACGACGATCCGGCCGCCAAGCCGGCGAGTCCCAGCGGGCCCACCGGCTCGCAGCCCGTGGCCCCGTCGGTACCGGCGCAGGTACCCGGCGCGCCGACCGGTTCGTACACACTGACCATGTGGTGCACGGAATTCGGCGCCGACAACAACACCGCGCAGCGGGTGCTGCTCACCGAACTCGGCACCGGCTTCAGCGAGAAGCAGCCGCAGGCAACCGTCAGACCCACGGTCGTGACGTTCGCCGAGGACCAGAAGCTCGCGACCGCGCTGGCGGCGGGCAGCCCGCCCGACGTGTTCGAGGTGGAGGTCAGCGAGTTGGCCAGGTACCACGCACGCGGCCACCTGGCCGACCTGACGGCGTACCGGGGCCTGTTCGACGTCGACTCGTGGACTCTGGCCATGCGGAAGGCCTGCGAGATCGACGGGCAACTGGTCGCGGTACCACAGAACGCCGCGCTGTCCGTGGTGCTCTACCGCAAGGACCTGTGCGATCCGGCCGGCTTCACGGTGCCGCGGACCCAGGACGCCTGGCTCGCCGAACTGGCGAGGCTGAAGGCCTTCCACGCGGGCAACCCCAAGTTCCAGGCCGTCCACCTGCCAGGCCAGGCCTGGCAGGTGATCGCGTCGTCGATCTGGGCTGCGGGTGGCCGGATCGCCGAGAAGGAGGGGACGACCTGGCGCGGTCGCCTGGACCAGCCGGCCGCGCAGGCGGGGATGGTGTACTTCAAGAAACTCCAGGCGTTCTCGACCGCCCCCAAGAACGTCGGCGACTACACCGCGGACACCGGCAGCCCGTACGACGTGCTGGGAGCGGGCGACACGGCGATGATCGTGGGCGGCGACTGGATCTACGACTCGCTCATCGCCGCGCACCCCGACCTCAAGGGCAAGCTGGGCGTGTTCCCGCTGCCGAGCCCGGTCGCCGACCGCCCCGCGCCCGTCCCGCTGGTCGGAACGGTGCTCGTGGTGGCCAAGGCGAGCCGCCTGGTATCGGGCGCCGCACGGCTGCTGGCGATGACGACCACCGCCGACTGGCAGTCGAAGTGGTCCGACGCGAGCCAGAGCATGCCGGCGCGCACCGGGGTCGTCCCCAAGCGGGCGGCGGACAACCCGATGCTCAAGACCGCCCAGGACATCGCGACCGAGGCGGCGCGCATGCTGCCGCAGGCACCGGGGTTCGCCATCGCACCGCTGCGCACCTACGCCACCGAGATTCTCAACGAGATGAATCCGGCGACCGCCGGGCAGAAAGCGAACGGTGTCGTCAATTCGACGTACAACAACCCGGTGACCTGACAGCACTTTGCCGACACCCGCACACCCGGCACCGGACAGCCGCGGGAACGGGCCCACGGACGCAACCGGCCTGGTCGTGCGCACCGCCCGCGTCCCGCCCTCCCGACCCGCACGGCGGTTCAGCCGCCCTGTTCGGACCGTACCTCCCGCGGTGCCGGGCCCGCTTCGACGCCCTCGGCCCGACGAGGGAGGGCGAAGGTGGCGGCGACGACGGCGAGAAGAATCGCGGTCATCACGAGAAAGACGCGGCCGTGATCGGCTGCCGGGTCGGCCGGGACTCGGCCCGCGTCGGAGGCTCCGGCGACGGCGACCAACACGGCCAGGCCCAGGGCGCCGCCCAGTTGCCGGGTGGTGTTCATCAGCCCCGACGCGGCGCCCGCGTTGCGGGTGTCGATGCCGGAGGTGACGGTGGCGGTGGTCGGGGTGACCAGCAGGCCGACCCCCGCGGACATCACGATCCCGGGCCCCGGAACGCCCAGCGCGTAGCCGCCGGCGGCGTCGGAACGGCTCTGCCACAGGAACCCGGCTCCGGTGATCGCGGTGCCGAGCAGGATCGGCGTCCGCCGTTTGCGGGCGTTCGACCTGCCCGCGGAGGGCTCACGGCGAGATGTGAACGATGGGGGTGAACCTGTCGATCAGCCACGGTCCGCCCGCCGATACGTTGCGCACACCAATCTGTGCGCGGATCTCCTCTTCACCCGATTCGGTGTCCAGCGCGTCTGCGGGCATGTTCAGCCGGGCTATGCGCTTGACCGTGGTCGAAGGGGGATCGAAAGGATCGGACGTGGACCAGTTCGTCAGCGCGTCGTGGTCCGAGACATCCCATTCCCACATCCGGTAGGCATCCTGGAACAGGGTGCCGCTGCTCGCTTCCGAGGGCGTGAGCGTCACCGTCCAACGGACTTCGAAGGCCCACCGTGATCCGGCCGCGCGCCTGGCGGTCACGGTTCGGTTGGTGATGTCCATGACAAATCACTCCGTTCGACCCGGGCGCGCCGCTCGTGGCCGCCGGCCGCACTCGCTTCCGTGCGACGGGCCTCCGCCCGCCGATCCCTCTCATTACCGGGCCACTTGGCGTTCTCGTGAACGAGCAGCGTCCACACGCTCGTGCGCCACTTCCGTCGGCGATTCCAGCGTAAGGCCGGTCGGGGGTCCACAGCCTCCCGAGTCCACGGCCACGGCCTCGGTCTCGGCCGAGGCCGCGCCGCGGAGGGCTCACGGGCGCAGCAGGACCTTGACGGTGCCGTCCTGCTTCTTCTGGAACCGTTCGTACGCCTGCGGTGCCTCGGCCAGGGGGACGTGGTGGGTGGCGAAGCCCTCGGTGCCCAGCGGGTCGTCGTCCTCCAACAGCGGGAGGATGTCGTCCACCCACCGGTGCACGTTGGCCTGGCCCATGCGCAGTTGGATCTGCTTGTCGAACATGGTGAGCAGCGGGAGCGGGTCGGTCATGCCGCCGTAGACGCCGGAGAGCGAGATGGTGCCGCCGCGACGGACCAGGTCGATCGCGGTGTACAGGGCGCTGAGCCGATCGACGCCCGCCTTGCGCATCATCTTCTCGGCGACCGCGTCGGGCAGCAGGCCGGCGATCTGCTGAGCGAGCTTGCCCACCGGCGCACCGTGGGCTTCCATGCCCACCGCGTCGATCACCGCATCCGGTCCGCGACCGTCGGTGAGGGCGCGGATCGTTTCGGCGATGTCGTGGTGGGCGGTGAGGTCGAAGACCTCGACTCCGCGCCCGCGGGCCCGGGCCAGGCGCTCGGGTACCAGGTCGACGCCGAACACGCGCTCGGCGCCCCGGTGCAGCGCGATGCGACACGCCATGTCGCCGATGGGGCCCAGACCGAGGACGGCGACGGTGCCGCCGGGCGGTACGGCGGCGTACTCGACGGCCTGCCACGCGGTCGGCAGCACGTCCGAGAGGTAGACGTAGCGATCGTCCGGCGGCCCGTCGGGGACCTTGATCGGGAGTTTGTTGCCGAACGGCACCCGCAGGTATTCGGCCTGCCCGCCCGGGACCTGTCCGTAGAGTTTGGTGTAGCCGAACAGCGCGCCGCCCATGCCCTGTTCGCGCACGCGTGAGGTCTCGCACTGCGAGTGCAGCCCGTGCGTGCAGGTATGGCACACCCCGCACGAGACGTTGAACGGGATCACCACACGATCGCCGGGCCGTACGTGGGTGACCTCGGCGCCGACCACCTCGACGATGCCCATCGGCTCGTGGCCCAGGATGTCGCCCTCGCTCAGGAACGGACCCAGGACCTCGTACAGGTGTAGATCCGAGCCGCAGATCCCGGAGGAGGTGACCTTGACGATCACATCGTCCGGGTCCTTCAACGTCGGGTCGGGGACGGTGTCCACGCGTACGTCGCGCTTACCGTGCCAGGTCAGTGCCTTCATCGCGATCATCTCCGGAGGCGAGTGCTCGTTCGAAGCGGCGATCCGTGGGGCCGCCGTGCAGGGAGGCCGCACCCGGCGGCGGGGCCGGCCGGGCCGTGACGTCCTGCTACCGAACCGACTGACCGGTCGGCGTCCGATCAAACACCGGGGCGCCGGTCGCCGTCGGGCCACATCCCGGCAGACCCGCTCGTCGCGGGCGGACCACGTCCACAAGGATCTCCAACGAGTATCTCCAACGAGGACCTCCAGGGGAGGATCGCCCCGACATGCCGACCATGCCCGGTCGGGCCCTGGTACCCCACCGGTGTCCTGCGTCCGGCCGTAAGGCATCGCCTCGGTGAGGCGGGGTAGCCGTGCCGACATGGTTGCTCTGGCACAGTTCGCATCGGCATCGCCCGGAACCGTCGCGGGGGTGGCGATTGTGGCCGTCCTGCTGATCGCCGTACTGCTCATCATTCCGGTGGTGAGCGGCGTGCGTCGCAGGCGCCGCCCGCCTCCGGCCCCGCCGCGGGATCTGCCCACCGCCTCGGCCCCGGACCCCGGTGGCGAAAACCGCGAGCCCGCGCCGATCCCTCGGGACGGTCGCCTGCGCGGACCGCACGAGATGCCCGGCTACGGCAACCTCGGTTCCCGACCGGCGGGCTCCGATGCGCACGAGCACGACAAGGACGCCTGAGCCACACCGGGACCGAGTCGCCGAGCAGGTGCGGCGGACGGGCAGCGGCCGGCGCCGGACGACCAGTCAGCGCCGGCCGGCATCCGATTCGATGTACGCGCGCAAATGGTCGAGAGCCCGCTCCAGCACGTCCCCGGTGGCCAGGCCGGAATCGGTGTCGCCGGTGAGGGCGTCCACGGGCAGTGCTTCCCGGCCGTGCGACCCGCCGAAGTCGCCCGGGTCATGGGTCTGGGCCAGTTCGCCATCGAGATCCGGCGGGTCGTCCGCGTCCTTGACGCTCGCGGTGACGATGCTGTCGACGTCACTGGGGCCGCCCCGAACGACGACGGTGCCGCGATACGGCGTATCGCGCACGGCCCAGCCGATCCGGGTCGCGGGCCCGTCCGGCTCCAGCACGATCGAGGCCCGCACGGCAGTCGTACCCTCTCCGACGGTGACCTCCCAGGACCCTTCGGCCACCGAATGGACCTCCGTCACCGGCGGGAAGTATCGGAGCAATCGCGCCGGGTCGACGAGCGTGAGATAGACCCGATCGCCGGACGCCGCAATGTGGACGGAACGTGTGTGAACAGCCATGCCCTACGGCTGTCCACCGATCACCAACCCATGCGCGATCGCGCGCGGCGTCACCCACGACCGAGCAACGACGGCGCTCACGCCAACCCGGATGAGTTGCAACATCGGCGAATTCCCCGACCCTCTCCCGCCGCCCTCGATGTGGAGTGCCACCCGGCTGCGGCCGGGGAGCGCCGGGCGACCCTAAGGGCCTGGTCCGGTGTGATTGCCATGCCCCTGCGAGGGCATCGGCTTCGGGGTGCCTTCGGGAACGACGTCACATGAAGCCGGCACCGGGCGGTTGGCATCGGAGAAAGGGAAACGCCGTGATCGACACCTCGCATGCCCGTACCCAAGGACGGGTCCGGTCGCGTTCGCGGAAAGACGTCGAAGGACGGGTCGCGCTGGTCACGGGTGGCTCGCGCGGTCTGGGTCTACTGATCGCACGCGAGTTGGCCCGGCTGGGAGCACGGGTGACGATCTGTGCCCGGGACGAGGAGGAACTCGCCCGCGCCGCGATGCTCATCCGCCGCGACACCGGTCGCCCGGTTTCCTGGGAGTGCTGCGACCTCGGCGATCCGGACGACATCGACGCGCTCGTCGCGGAGGTGACGAAGCGGCACGGGTCGGTGGAGATCCTCGTCAACAACGCCGGGATCATCACGGTGGGACCTCTCGAATCCCTGGACGTCGACGCGTTCCGCCGGGCGGTCGAGGTCATGTTCATGGCTCCGGTGCGCCTGACCCTGGCGGTGCTGCCGGGCATGCGCGAGCGCGGCGAGGGCAGGGTGATCAACGTGACCTCGATCGGCGGCCGGATCGCTCCGCCGCACCTGCTGCCCTACGCGTGCGCGAAGTTCGCCGCGACCGGGTTCTCCGAAGGGCTGCGCGCCGAGCTCGCGGGTTCGGGAGTGAGCGTGACCACGGCGGTGCCCGGACTCATGCGTACCGGCTCCCATCGGGCCGCGCGTTTCACGGGGCGCCGTTCGCGTGAGTACGCCTGGTTCGCCGCCGCCGCGTCGCTGCCTCTGGTGTCCATGGACGCGGAGCGAGCGGCCCGGTTGATCGTGCGCGCCGGGATTCGGCGCAAGCCGGAGCTCGTGCTCACGGCGGTGGCCAAGGTTGCCGTCCGGGCTCATGGACTCGCCCCCGCGACCATGACCCGCGCGCTCTCGCTCACCGCCCGGTTGTTGCCCTCGCCCGGCTCCCGCGCGAATTCCCGAGAAGCGTCGGGCGCGAGCGAGCATGCGAAGGGAACCCCGTGGACGGACCGCGTATCGACACTGGGCGAACGAGCGGCCCGTCGCTGGAACGAACCCGGCACCCCCTGACCCGACAACGAGGCGGCATCGATCGCTCGCGATCCAGGTAGTCGCCGCCCCGGCGGGTGAAAGCGAGTTGGCGTCGGTCGCGGGCCGCGTCACGGTGAACCCGACGGAGCACACGACTTGGTCGAGGTCGGGCGATCACGGGCAGGCAACCTTCGGTCGCCTCGCCGTACCGGGCGGAAGCCGAGAGCGCCGCGTTGACGGCGTGCCGATCGGGTTCAAGCCGGCCGGCGAACGCGGCCGCGGTCTGCGCGTGTTCTCGGTGCGTCGCCGCCGCCCGGACATCACGGGGCAACCTATCTTTTGGCGGCTGGGAATGATCGATTTCGGTCACCGACCCGGTAGCGTGCGGCACGGACGTCCCGATCGAGGAAGATGCGATCGGGGCGCCCACTCCCTTGCCGACACAGCATCGCCCGCGCCGGATTACCCCGCATTCGGCCGCACGTGGCGTCGGCCCCGTCCGGGTTCCGTGCCCGTTCCGATGTCCCTCGCATGTCGAGCGCGACGAGCGTATCGAGCCTTTCGCGGATTCATCACCGTGCAGGCGCGGCCGGGTGCGTGCCCGGCCGCGCTGTGGGAACCCGGTCCCGGGCGCGAACTACGCCGCGGTCACCGGTCGGTAGCTGCACACGTGCACGCCTGTGTCGCTCACCGTGGTCGAGACCAGTTCGAGCGTCCGCAGTGTGCCGTCGGTCGGGTAGATCGTCTTTCCGCCGCCGAGGAGCACCGGCATGATCATGAGTCGCAGTTCGTCGACCAGTCCTTCGGTCAGGAGGGTGCGGGCGAGCGCGAGGCTGCCCATCACCACCAGGTCCCGACCCGGGGTGTCCCGCAACTTCCCGATCCGGTCGAGTGCCTGTTCGCCGGGTATGCGGGTGGTGTTGTTCCATGTCAGGTCGTCGTCGCCCAGGGTGCCGGAGACGACGTACTTGGCGACCGAGTTCATGTGGTCGGCGAAGGGGTCGCCGGCCCGCCCGGGCCACGCCGCGGCCATGACCTGCCACGTGCGGCGTCCGAACAGCAGCGCGTCGGTGTCGGCGGCCCACTCGGCGAGGGCGCCGCCCATCACCCGCGGATCGAAGAACGGGTGTGTCCAGCCACCGTGGGCGAACCCGCCCTCGGTGTCCTCGTCCGGATGGCCCGGAGCCTGCATGACGCCGTCCAAGCTGACGAATTCACCCATCACAATGCGCATCGAACTGTCTCGTTTCCTCGTTGGTTGGGCGGGTGACCCTCGGATTTTCTCCCCGTGGCTCGCACCTTCGTCGATCCGCCGATGCGACAGGGAATAATGCGATTCCCTGTCACAGAGCCGGCGCGACGTGTCGGTGTGCCCGGCGATCCGGCCGGGCGAGACGAAACCGGAGGAACACCATGCGCTACCTGATGACGTCCAAGGCCTCGGAGAACGCGAAGGCCCCCGACGAGAAGCTGTTCGCCGAGATGGGCGCCTTCATCGACGAGCTCAGCGCCGCGGGCGTGCTGTTGGCCACCGGCGGGCTCGAGCCGGGCGGCGTCCGGCTGGTTTCCGAGGGCGGCGACATCACCGTCACGGACGGTCCCTTCGCCGAGTCCAAGGAGGCGGTCGTCGGCTTCGCCCTGGTCGAGGTCCGCTCCAAGGAGGAGGCGGTCGAACTGGGCCGCCGGTTCCGCAGGATCGTCGGTGACGGCGAAAGCGTGATCCAGCAGGTCTTCGGTCCGTGACGGACGTCCACCGCACGGTCGACGCGATCTGGAAGATGGAGTCGGCCCGGATCGTCGCCGCGCTCACCCGCATGGTGCGCGACGTCGGCGTGGCCGAGGAACTGGCGCAGGACGCGCTGGTCGCGGCGCTGGAGCAGTGGCCGCAGTCGGGAGTCCCGGACAATCCGGGTGCCTGGCTCACCACTGTCGCCAAGCGCCGCGCCGTCGACCACATCCGCCGCGACCGGCGGTTCGCGGAACACGGCGAGACGCTCGCGCACGACCTGGCCGAGCGGCGGCGGATGGACGACGGTGTCGGCGGCCCCGCATACGACCTCGGGGCCGCCGAGCCGGCGTCCGAGCAGGACGACGTGCTGCGGCTGATGTTCGTCTCCTGCCACCCCGTCCTGCCGACCGAGGCGCGCGTCGCCCTGACCCTGCGGCTGCTCGGTGGACTCACCGCCTCCGAGATCGCCCGCGCGTTCCTTTCCGTCGAACCGCTGATCGCCCGCCGCATCGCAACGGCCAAGCGCACGCTCGCCGAGGAGCGGGTGCCGTTCGAACTCCCGGACGGCGCCGAATTGTCCGAACGCCTGTCCTCCGTCCTGGAGGTCGTCTACCTGATCTTCAACGAGGGCTACTCGGCGACCTCCGGCGACGACCTGATCCGGCCCGGCCTGTGCCTGGAGGCGCTCCGGTTGGGGCGCCTGCTCGCCGAGTCGGTGCCCGACGAGGCGGAAGTACACGGCCTGGTGGCGCTGATGGAGATCCAGGCATCCCGTACGGCGGCGCGCACCGGCCCCGCCGGCGAACCCGTCCCGCTGGACACGCAGAACCGGGGACGCTGGGACCGGCTGCTCATCCGCCGCGGCTTCGCGGCGATGTTGCGGGCCCGCACGGTCGGTACGCCCGGCCGGCCCGGCCCCTACGTGTTGCAGGCCGCGATCGCCGTCTGCCATGCCCAGGCGCGCACCGCCGAGGAGACCGACTGGGTGCGGATCGCCGGACTGTACGCCGCCCTCGCCCGACTCCTGCCCACTGCCGTGGTGCGGCTCAACCAGGCGGTCGCGGTGGGGATGGCGGACGGCCCCGCGGCCGGCCTCGCCCTCGTCGACACGCTCACCTCGGACCCCGCACTCCGCGACTACCACCTGCTCCCCGGGGTGCGCGGCGACCTGCTGCTGCGCCTGGGGCGGGGCGAGGAGGCCCGCCGCGAGTTCGAGCGCGCGGCGCTGCTGACCAAAAACGCCGCGGAACGCGCCTACCTGACGCGTCGTGCCGAGGCGATCCCGATCGGGGACGCGTCCACGCGGACGTTCGGCGAGGCCATCGACGCGTTTCTGGCCCAGGACCGGCTCGCGCCGGCGACGGCCCGCTCCTACGGACAGACGTTGTGGCGCCTGCGGCTGTCTCTGGGCGTGGGGTTGCCGCTCGCGTCGCTGACGGCCGAGCAGATCGCCGACGCCTTCCGCGTGTCGTGGGGCGGCGTGGCGGCGGCCACCTGGAACCGACACCGGTCCGCCGTACGGGCGTTCGGGGCGTGGACGCACACCCCGGGCCTCGACGCGGCCATCCCCCAGCGGACGCCCGAACACCGCCCCGCGCCGACGCCCGCCCCGGTCAGGACCGGAACGGCGTGGCCGGGGGACGCGGAAGCCCCGTTGCGGGAACGCACGTTGTGGACGCTGCTGCGTGAGTCGGGCGCCACCGTCACCGCCGTGCTGGCACTCAATGTCCAAGACCTCGACCTGCCGGAGCGACGAGCCCGCCGCGCGGACCGGCAGGCGGACCAGCGGCCGAATCGGCGTGGCGCGTGGATCACCTGGCGGTCGGGGACCGCCGCGCTCCTGCCCGAACTCCTGGCCGGCCGCGCCCGCGGCCCGGTGTTCCTCGCCGACCGACGCCCGGGCCCGGCGCGGGCGGGCATCCTGGGCGCGGAGGACGTCTGCCCGCAGACCGGCCGGGGACGACTGTCCTACGAGCGCGCCGAGTTCCTGTGCAAGTCGGCAACCGGCCACCCGCTGCGCCGACTGCGGGACTGGGACAAGGACGGCGACGAGTCCTGAGGCGAGGCTCCGCGTACCACGCCGGTTGGAGAATCCACGCTGACGTACGGCCTCGGTCCACCGGGTGACGGGAGAAAGGTCAACCCACTACGGGACGCGCCGCCCCGAGCCTGACGCGTAGTTTCTCGTATCGACCGCACGATTCGTGACTGCACAGGGGGAACACCTTGCGAAGCATGAAGATGGGATTGGCGGTGGCTCTTGCCGCTGGAACCCTCGCCACCGGAATGTCGACCGCCGGTGCGGCCGAGCCCTCCACGAGTGCGACGATGGGATCGTCTGGTCTGGCCCGCGCTGTCCGCCGTTCACCGCCGCCTTGTCCCCGGACTTCTTCGCGGCGCCGCGGCGAAAGTTCGCTGACGCGGCGGCGCGGCCGTCGACGTGTTCCAGAGCAACGGCATGATCGACTGCAGACCCCTCCACGGAACTCGCCTCGGTGCACGAGAACTTCGGCAATGACGTGTGAGCGAACCGCACTTCAGGCGATCGAGCGGATCGAGGGCACTACGGACCGGCCACTTCAACCGGGCTTCGGACATCAGGTCAGGTCGGCGACGACGAGGCGGTAGCCGACGTCGATGCTGTCGTGGGAGAGCAGGTCGGCGTAACGGGTGTGCCAGCGGCCGGTGTTCAGGTCGTCGGCGAGTCGGGCCAGGCCCGGGGCGAGGGCGTGCTCGCCGGTCTGGGCGAGCATGGAGATGCCCGCGCGTACGCGGGGGTCGAGGTAGGCGTGCGGTCGGCGCCAGTATGCGGCGCCGAATCCGTCGGTGCAGTCGTGGGGTATCGGGACCGGTTCCCGGCGGGCTCCGCCGAGCAACTCGGTCAATCGGTCCAGGTCCATCGCCCGCGCGTCGTCGAACTCGGCGGCCTGGGGCAGGTAGTCGCGCACGAGCCAGAAACTTTCGCGGAAGATCTTCTGATCCCAGGTCATGATGACGATGCGGCGGCGGGCGACGCGGCGCAGTTCGGCGATCCCCGCCGCCGGGTCGGTCCAGTGGTGGACGGTGAGCAGGGCCATGGCCGCGTCGACGGCCCGATCGGGCAGAGGCAGGTGTTCGGCGACCGCTTGCACCGCGGGCGCGGATCCGGGCGGCCGCTGGGTGATCATGACGCGGCTGGGCTCTATCGCCAGGACCGTGTGCGGCGGTTCGTAGGAGCCGGTTCCGGCCCCCACGTTGACCACGTCCGCCGCGTCCGCGAGTGCCGCGACGATTTGTGCCGCGATCCGCGGATCCGGCCGGCGAGTCCGCGTGTACGAGATCCCGATCGTGTCGTAGACGTCCATGCGGTCCAGTATGCGAGCGCCGCCGGCGGGCAGGGGCCGAGTGTCTCCGACGTCACGCGGGCCCAGGGGGGAACACGCCCAGCGAGTCCGCGGGCGGCGGTGCCGAGGGGCGGGTGGGGAGATCGGCGTCTTCGGCGGCAAGTTTCGCCACGTCACGGCAGCGCAGGAATGTCACGTCACCTCGGGAGAGCGCGTGTTCGATCAGCTTGCGCAGTGCCATCGCGCGCGACGGACGCCCGGTGAGGAAGGGATGGTTCGTCAGGTTGAACAGACTTCCGTAGTGGGCCATCGCGTCGATCTCGTCGGTCCACATCTGCAGGACCTTGCGGGGGGATTCGATGACGGATCCAACGTGTGGGGCCGGGAGGAAGGCGTACTGCTCCCAGTCGTCGAGCGACCAGTGCACGGGTAGTTCGGTGACGACGCCCCTTGCCGTGGGGATGCGGTAGGGGCGGTCGTCGCCCATCAGCGACGAGTCGTACAGGAGCCCGTGGTCGGCGACCAGTTCGGTGGTCTCGTAGGTCGCCTCCCAGTTCGCCGCCCGGTGGCCGCTGATCTCGATGCCCTGCGCCGCGAAGACCTCCATGCCGCGCTCGAAGTCGGCGCGTTCCTCACCCGGCGCCAGGCTCGTCGGCGGGCGATGGCTGTAGGAGTGGTGGGCGACCTCGTGACCGCGGTCGACGATCCGGGCGGCCAGGCCCGGGCGGCGCTCGGCGACCCAACCGGGGATGAAGAACGTCGCCGGCACACCCGTCTCGTCGAGCAGGTCGAGGATGCGCGGTACGCCCACGTCGGGTCCGTATGCCTGGTGCGACATGGTGGACGCGTGCGCGGCGTAATGGCGTCCGTGCGCCAGGATCGGTGCCTCGGCGTCCACATCGAAGGTGAGGGTGGCCACAGCCCCGGCACCGTTTCGCCACTTGTCGCTCATGTGTACCTCTGCTGGTCGTGTCGTTGTCGCGCGAGTTGCGTCGCGGTGTGCGGTCGCCGCGTTCGCGCCTCGACGGGTCCCGCGGCGGCGCGGGAATCGTACCCGCGCCACCGCATCGCAGGTGCTGTCGGGAAGGAGATCGCCAGGAGATCACACGGCGTCGCGCTTCTCTCGCCATAGGCGCGCGTTCTCCAGAGTGGCCATCGGTTGCACCATCGTGTGGTCGAAGCGGTCCAGCGCTTCGCCCTTGGTGACGCGGTACGGCAGGTCCGGGTTGGCCAGCGCACCGCGGCCGATGGACAGGACGTCCGCGTGTCCCTCGGTGAGCAGTCGTCCGGCCTGGTCGAGCTTGTGCATGCCGCCGTTGGCGATCACCGGGAGGCCGGTCACGCGGCGGGCCAACGCGGTGATCGTCTCCCCGCCCTCCAGCTTCGCGGTCTCGAGCCAGTCGCGTCCCTCACTGGCCACGTGCAGGTACGACGCTCCCGCCTCGGCCACCGCCCGGAAGATGGTCTCCGCTTCCGCGGGGCCCGACCAGCGGTGGGTGAAGTCGTTGACCTTGGTTTGCGACAGGCGTACGCCGACCACGAAGTCCGGTCCCAGCGCCACCCGAATGCGATTGAGCACCGTGGCGGTCAGGCGGACGCGGTTGTGCGCGTCGCCGCCGAACCGGTCGGTCCGCTCGTTGGTGTAGTCGGTGAGGAACTGGTCCAGGAGGTAGCCGTTGGCCGCGTGTACCTCGACGCCCTGGAACCCCGCCCTGCGGGCGTTGACCGCCGACGCGACGAAGCCCTCGACGGCCTCCTCGATGTCGTCGGGTGTCATCGCGCGGGGGACGTCCCACGGTCCCGAGCCGCCGTACTCGGGCATCTTCTCCCCGCGGGGCCGGACGGCGGAGGGCCCCAGGGTCTCGGTGCGGTAGTGGTTGCCCTGGGACAGTGCCCCGGCGTGCATCAGTTGCAGGACGATCGGTGTCCCGGCGGCCTTGACCCGGTCGACGATCGCCGTCCAGGCGGATACGTGCCGCCCGGCGACGATGCCCGGCTGGCGGGCGTAACCCTGGCTGAACGTGGTGTCCGTGTAGGTGCCCTCGGTGATCACCAGTCCGAAGCCGCCCTTGGCGAACTCGGCGTAGTAGTCGGCCATTTCCGGGGTCGGGACGCCGTCCTCGGTGGCGGATACCCGGGTCATCGGCGCGACCGCGAAGCGGTTGGTCAGGCGTAGCCCGGCGAACGAGAGGGGCTCGGTGGCCGGATGGCCCGCGACAGGGGTGGTTGCGGCAGGCGTGGTCGTAGCAGGCGTGGTCATCGCAAGTTCCGTTCTAGAGTCGGGTGTCGGCCGGGTCGGCGGGTGTTTCGCCGAACGGGTCGGTGATGCCGGGGGAGTGGTCGATCAATTGCAGTTCGAGCGCGGTGGGTGTCCCGTCGTTGATGTCGACGAGGTCCTGTGGGCAGGCGGAGACCGCGACGACGCAGTCGATGAGAGCTTCGAAGGTGATGCTGTCGCCGGCGCCGGTGGAGGCGCTGACCCAGTCGAGTCCGCCGCCCACGCGCACCGGGATGTCCATGAAGACGTTGACCGGCTGTGGGATGTGGGACACCGGGCGGCCGATCTCGGCCATGGCGGTGCGCAGGTTGTCCGCGCAGGACGCGTGATCGGGTGCCCCGAGTGCCGCGTATCGCGCGGCGTCGCACGCCGCGATGAGCATGTCGTGGCGTCCGGGGGAGGTGTCCGCGGCGAGACGCAGGATCGGGCGGCGATGGTTGGTGACGAAGTGCTCGCCGACGTCGGGGAAGAGTTTGCTCAGGTGCGCGCGGGTGTGCGACGCGCTCAGATGTTCGCCGGAGTCGTCGTCGGTGAACGCGAATACGTCTCCGACCTGGCGGCCTTCGACGTCGACCACCCGCAGCCGCTGTCCGGCGGCGACGCGTAGTGCGCGTCCCTCGCGGGCCGGCACCTCGATCCGGTGTACCCGGAAGGTGAGTTCCATGTCGCCTACTCAAACACGCACGGTGCGCGCACGACAGGGGAGGATTCGACACTGGATGGGGCCATACGGTGTCGGATCATCCCCCCTCTGGAGAGGACCCCTCCGAGGGTGCTCACGGCCCCGTCATCGCGTCCGCCTGCAGCGCGAGAAAGAGGTCCACCCGGCCGTCGATGAGGAGCGGGTCGCGACCGGTCAACTCACGGATTCGGGCCAGTCGTTTGCGCAGCGTGTTGACGTGGACGAACAGAGCCTCCGCGGTCGCGGAGAACTGCGCACCGCGATCCAGGAACGTGCGCAGCGTGATCTCCAACTGGGTATTGCGGGAGGCGTCCTGCTCGCGCAACGGGCCGAGTAGCGTGTCGGCCATGCGGCGCAGAACGGCGGGGTCGATCTGGCCCAACAACGCGGAGTACGAGGGCAGTTCGGCGAACGTCGCGACGCTCGGCCCGGAAGCCTGTCGGGCCAGGATGCGACAGGCCTCGCGTGCCTCCACCAGCGGGGTACGCAAGGGCGCGCCGGGCGTGGTGACGCCGCTGTAGCCGAGGACGACGCGGCGATCGGGGACGCGTCCGCCCAGTCGCGCGACGAGGCCGGCGAGCCAGGCGCCGAGATCCTCCTCGTCGTCCCGCCAGGTGAACAGGCAGATGATGTCGCGGCCCCCCGGCGCGATGACTGCCGGGAGGCCGGCGGCCGCGAATGCCACCTGTGCGGCCTCGGCGAGTTCGTCGAGGACGGCATGGTCGCCGTGCGCGGGGGCGATGGCACACATCGCGGTCGGCCCGCCCGTGTCGAGGCCGAACCCCTCGAGTCGGTGCGCGAGTTCCCGGGAGGCGCCGAGGCCCGACATGATCATGTCGACGAGTTCGGCGGCGAACCGCGACTCGATGGCCCGTTCGGCGCGCCGCCGGGCGGTCTCCAGGCTCAGGAAGTGCGCGCACTGCTGGAGGGCCGTCTGCTCGAACTCGCCGATCGCCGACGGCGGGCCCGGGCACACGAGTGCGGCGTCGGGTTCGCCGAAGGCGCCGACCAGGAACAGGGTCACGGTCCGGTCGTTCCCGATGTTCACCTCCAGCGGGGGCGGACGTCGGGTCAGAGCCGCGGCGACGGCGGTCGCCTCGTCGTCGCCCAAGTGCATGCTGGCCTCGGCGAGACGCCGTCCCGAGCGCTCGACCACCGCCAGCGGCAGATCCACCTCCCGGCGCAGGACGTGCAGCGCCCCCTCGGTGCCCGCTCCCCGGGAGATGGCCTCGGCCAGCGCGTCGCCTCTGCGTACGGACGCCTCCAGGCTGTCGTGCCGCCGGCGCGCGTAGGCGGCGGCCGCGGCGTGGGAGAGCGCGGTGAAAGGCACCTCGACCGCCAGTTCGAGCAGCGGCAGGTCTGCCTCGCGGCACGCGGCGACCAGGTCGGACGGTGTCCGGCGAACCGACCTGCGCAGTCCGAACACCACCCCGGCGGCGTGCGACCGACGCACGTTCGCGACGAAGTCCGCGGCCTCGGCGTGCTCGGCCCACAGGCCGTTGGTCATCACCAATTCGCTGCGGCCGACGTATGGCGAGGGGTCGGGCAGTTCGGTGTTGTGCACCCAGGCCACGTCCGCGTCCAGTGCCCCCGGCGCGCCGGTCACGAGGACCGTCAGCCGCAACTCTTCCGACTCGGCCAGCGAACGCAACGTGAACATGGTGTGGATTCAACCATCGATCGACCCCGAAAAGGCACTTTCTCTCCACTCTCCGGCAGTGGCGCTCCGGTGGTTCCGTGAAGTCACTCACAGCCGACGTATGTCGCCGACCCCCGGAGGAGTGTCATGTCGCCCAACGCACCACACGAGACAGGCGAGACCCCGACGAAGGCAGTCTTCGACCCGCACGGGATCGATCCGATTCCGGCGTCGGGTCGCGATTCGACCGCGTGGGAGCAGTTCTGGATCTGGGCCGGCGCCAACATCGCGCCGATCAACTGGGTGCTCGGGGCACTGGGAGTGACCCTGGGCCTGAGCCTGGTCGAGACGCTGCTCGTGGTCGTGGTGGCCAACATCGTCGGGTGCGCGGTCTTCGGCGTGTTCAACCTGATGGGACACCGCACCGGCGTCAACCAGATGGTGCTCGGCCGCTCCGCGTTCGGCCGTCGCGGCGCGATCCTGCCCGGCGTGATGCAGGGACTGCTCGCGATGGGCTGGGTGGGCGTGAACACCTGGGTGGTGCTGGACCTCGCCATCGCGATGCTGGACGAACTCGGCATCACCGGCGGGGCCGGTCTGCAATACCTGGTGGCTGCCGTCATCATGGCCGTGCAACTGGGGCTGGCCCTGTTCGGGTTCTACGCGATCCGCACCTTCGAGAAGTGGACCGTGCCCCTGACGGTGGTGGTCATGGCCGTCATGACGGTGGTCGCGCTGACCCAGGTCGACCTGGACTGGACCGGATCGACGGCCACGTCCCCTGGTGCCAAGTTCACCGCCGTGACCCAGTTGGTCACCGCGATCGGCGTCGGCTGGGCGGTCAGCTGGCTCCCGTACTCGGGCGACTACAGCCGCTTCGTCAGACCCGGTACGTCCGGTCGCAAGGTCGTGTGGGCCACGGCGCTGGGGATGTACGTGCCCACGGTGTGGCTGGCCGCGCTGGGCGCCTGTCTGGCGAGTTCCGGTGAAAGTGGTGACCCGTCGCAACTGGTGATCGGCGCCTTCGGAGGATTGGCGCTGCCGGTGCTGTTGCTCGTCATGCACGGCCCGATCGCCACCAACATCCTCAACCTGTACTCGTGTTCGCTGGCCGCACTGTCGGTGGGTCTGCGAGCGGCCCGATGGAAGATCACCCTGGCGTCCGGTGCCGTGGCCACGCTGGTGCTGCTGGTCTTCCTGCGCTCCGACAGTTTCGCGCACGCCTTCGACAACTGGATGACATCGATCCTGGTGTGGATCAGCCCCTGGGCAGGCGTGGTCGTCGTCGACTTCTTCGTGGTGCGCCGCGGCCGGCCGGACGTCGCCTCGCTGTACGAGACCGGGCCCGCCTCGCGTTACCCCGCGTTCAACCGGCCCGGTCTGATCAGCCTGGGACTCGGCGTCGTCGCGGCGTGGAGTTGCCAGTACGGTCTGGTTCCGGTCATGCGCGGGCCCGTCGCCCGGGCGCTCGGCGACATCGACCTGTCCTGGCTCGCCGGACTCGGCGTGGCCGGCGGGTTCTACTATCTGCTCTCGCGCGCGGCGGCGGGGCGAAAGGTCGAAGAGTCCACCGCTCCCGCTCGGATGGACCCGGCTCCGAGCGCGGGGGAACCCGTCGGGGACGGGGCGCCGGCCACGGGCTCGGCCGCGTCCGCCACGCCGGCGGATGGGAGCACGGACACGGCGAACGTGGCGACCGTCCGGTGATCGACCGTCCCGTCGGCCCGCCTCCGTGCCGGGGCGGGCCGACGGGACGGGACCGGCCCTGCGTCGAACCGCCCACGACCGCGCACGACCACCCACGACGACGCACGACGACGCGATACGAGGGACGCACATGACGACCGACCGCAGGGTCGAGCCGGCGATCTCCGGCTACTTCACGAACCACACGCTCGCGGACCTCGCCGACGCCCTGCGCGCACGACGCGTCTCGGCCGTGGAACTGGCCCACCACGCGCTCGACGCGATCACCAGAGCGAACGATCGGCTCAACGCCTTCGTCGCGGTCGATCCGGCCGGGGCTCTGGAGGCGGCGGAGCGGGCCGACCGCGAACTGGGCGCGGGCCGCTATCGTGGCGCCCTGCACGGTGTCCCGGTCGGCGTCAAAGACCTCATCGACGTCGCGGGCCTGCCGGCGACCTACGGGTCGGCACACTTTTGCGACCACGTTCCCGCCGTCGACGCGGCCTGTGTGACCCGGCTTCGCGAGGCAGGCGCGGTCATCGTGGGAAAGACCACCACACACGAGTTCGCCTACGGCCCGACCGGCGACCGTTCTCTCCAAGGGGCTTCGCGCAATCCGCACGACCCGAGCCGCATGACCGGTGGATCCAGTGGTGGCAGCGCGGCGGCGGTCGCGGCGGGAATGGTTCCGCTGGCTCTGGGCACCGACACCGGCGGTTCCGTACGCATCCCCTCGGCACTCTGCGGCGTCCACGGATTCAAGCCCGCCTTCGGAGCGTTGCCCACCGAGGGCGTCTTCCCGCTGGCGACGGCCTTCGACCACGTCGGCATCCACGCTCGCGGCGCACGGGACTGTCTCACCGCGCACCACGTGCTCACGGGCAGCGCGCCGGAGCTTGCCCGGACGACCGCTCCGCTCCGCATCGCGTGGCTGGACACCCGCGGGCTGGGACCCACGGACCCGAGGGTGGCGCGGGCCGCACGGGATGCACTCGAACAGCGTGTCGGCCCCGTTCCCGACGTCCCCTTCCCCGGAGCGGCGCGGTTGCGGCAGGCGTTCCTCGCCATTCAGGGCCGGCAGGCCCATGCGGTGCACGCCGACCGGATCGAGCGTGAGCCCGGTCTGTTCGATCCGGAGGTCCTGCAACGCCTGCGCGTGGCGGGGGCGGTCGGGGACGACGAGGTCGGCCACGCACACCGCGTCCGGAGCTTCGCGGCGCGGACGGTGGCCCGTCTCTTCGAGGAACACGACGTACTGGCAATGCCCACGGTGCCGGTGGTGGCGCCACCCCTGGGTTGCCGGGACCTCGACGTCGCCGGTACGCCCGTCGAGGTCCGCGCGATCCTGCTGTCTTTGACCTTCCCCTGGAACCTCGTCGGCGTTCCCGCGCTCACGCTGCCGGCGGCTCCCGTGGACGGCCTCCCCACCGGCCTGCAACTGGTCGCCCCGACAGGCCGCGAGCACACCCTCTTCCACATCGCGGAGCTCCCGACACGGGCCGAGGCAACGGTTGCTGTTTCGGGGTGACTTCCCGGGGCGGAATCCCGATTCCTTGCTACAGGGCACGAATTCGGGCGGAGCCGCGGTCGTCCGCCTCCTCGGGGCGAAGCCCGAAACCCGGGCCGCTCACGGCGGTTCGCAGAGGCCGTGCAGTCCTTGCGGGGCAACGGAGCGCCCGAAACGGTTTTGGATCGATCGGTTCAAAATGTGCTACGGTCCTGCGCGGAGACGGCGGATCGCCGCTGCCTCCGTGCGACGCGATTACCGCGACTGCACTCCTCGCGGACCACCGCGCTCGGCCCCGGCCACCGTGGAGATCCATCCTCAGCCCCCGGTCCTCCCGGGCCGTCGACCACTCTCAGGGACCCACCATGACCAAGCCGGCCGCCTCCGTTCCCGTTCGTGTCACCGTCGACGCCGACTGGTACGCCCCGACCCGCATTTCCCTCGGCATCCGCGTCGGCGACCTGATCTTCACTTCGGGGCAGGCACCGGTCGACGACAACGGGAAAACCGTCGCGCCCGGCGACTTCGCGGCCCAGGCCCGCCAGGCCATGGCCCATGTCGGCAGCGTCCTCGAAGCTGCCGGATCCGGCCTCGACCATCTGGTCAAGGTCACCGTCTTCGTCACGGACATCGCGCACCAGCACCTTTACGAGGCGATACGCGAAGCGTCGTACGCCGACCCCTTCCCGGCCGAGTCCTTCGTGCAGGTCGCCGCGCCGGCGGATCCCGAGTGGCTGATCGAGATCGAGGCCATCGGCGCGGTGCGCTGAGGCGACGCGTTCGGCGGGTCGCGGGGGTGCGCGACTACGACAACAACTGGCAATGCGGCAACGCCGTCAAGATGATCCGTGACTGGGTGAACGCACACAGCGGCACCCACCGCATGGCCAACAGCAGCGACCGCCTGTTCAGATAGCACCACGCGGCCCCGGGGCCGGACGAATACCGTTTAGCGGCCCATACGTTGCTCGGGCCGTCGGCTGCCGTCCCGGCCGACGGCCCCAGGCGCACCGAGGCAAGGTGATCGACGCACCAGTCGTTGGCGACGGAAACCCGGCCGACAGGTCCGTCTCGTCGCTCCGGACGGAAGCTTACGGTCCGGCGTGTCGTCGAGCCGGTGTCGTTGTCCGTCGCGCGGATCATCCCTGTGGGCAAGCGCCCTGCGGCCGTCGAGTGCCGGGCAGGTTGATGAAGTAGCCGTTGGCGGAGTCCCCGCGCATGGAGCGTGCGAGTTCGGAGACCTGTCGTGCTTGGGCGGCACCCTATTGGGTTCGTCGTCCCCGTGTCCGCGACCACTGAATCCGAGGACGGCCCGGGCAATGTCGTGGAGTTCACCGGCATCGGTGACCAGGCCGGTTTCGGCGTAGCGGTACGCCTGCGGGGTTCGTCGGCGAGTACGGCGGTGGCCTCGACCCAGCCGCGCCGGGGACGTGCCCGTTCGGGCGAAAGTCCCGCTCGGCGACCTCGGCCTCGACGTGTGTCGAGGCGACGTCGGCCACGTGTCGTCCCGGCCCGCCAAGCGGCCCAGGGTTGTTCACCCGTTCGTAGTGCGTCGCGCCTGTTTCGTTGCCCACTCGACTAACCCCCTGGTTGGATTTTCGTATGTTCGGAGAAATGCCGCGCGGAAGACAAGGCGCGGTCGGCGATCGGTGCACAGGCACGCTCGGACGGCCCGGGCCGGGAGTCGCCACGCACACCGCGGATGTGGCGGCCGCCGCTCCCGTGGCTTTCATTCCTCGGCAGTGTTCGCCCGGGTGGCGCCCCCGACCGACCCCGCAGCTGCGGTCCCCGTCTGTTGTCCGAGCCTCCCGGAGGTCCTCCGTTGTCCAGCCCTGGCACCACGATCGTGTCCGATCCCGACCCGGAACCCGGTTCGAACCCCGTGGAGGGGCGCGAGGGAGTCGCCTCCCGTGCGCTGCCGCTGACCTCCGCACAGCGGGAGTTCTGGCTCGCCGAGCAACATTCCCCCGGTGGGGGAGCGGCGTACCGGGTCGCGGAGTGCGTGGAGATCCACGGCCCGGTCGACGCCGCGCTGTTCCAGGCCGCGCTGCGGCAGACCGTGTCGGAGACCGAGGCGGTGGGGGCGCGCGTCATCGAGGGCGAGGACGGCCCGGTGCAGGTCGTGGACGCGGACCCGGACCTGTCGTTCCCGCTTGTCGACGTCAGCGGTGAGCCCTGCCCGGAGGCGGCGGCGCGGGCGTGGATGGCAGCGGACATGGACACCCCCATGGATGTGTCGCGCGGTCCGTTGTTCCGGTTCGTGTTGTTGCGACTGGGGACGGACCGCTGGTGGTGGTACGGCAGCAGTCACCACCTGGTGATGGATGGCTTCGGGTTCGCCCTCGTCGCGCGCCGGGTCGCACGGGTGTACACGGCCATGGTCGCCGGAAAGGCGACGGGAGCCTCCCCGTTCGGGTCGCCGGCGTATCTGGTGCGGGCCGACCTGGACTACCGGACCTCAGGGCAGTACGACGCCGACCGCGCGCACTGGACGAAAGTGCTTGCCGACCTGCCCGACCCGGCCCCGCTGCCCGCCCGGCCGGACCTCGCGCACACGGAAGTCGGCGCAGGCGACGGCCTGTGGTTTCCCGGTGCCGCCCGGAGGACCCAAGCGCGCCCGATGGCATCGTCGGAGGCGCTGCGGAAGGCGACCGAGCAGACCGGGACACAGCGGTCGCGCTACGTCGTCGCCGCCGCGGCGGCGTACGCGCACCGGCTGACCGGCGCGCGGGACGTGCTGCTCGGCCTGGTCGTCTCCGGCCGCTCGCGGCGTGACCTGCTCAACATCCCGGGAGTACTGGCCAACGTCGTGCCGCTGCGCCTGAAGGTGCATCCGGCCATGCCGCTGGCCGAGTTGCTCGCCCGAGTCGACCATGCGGTGGAGCAGGCCGTGGCGCACGAGCGCTATCGCGGCGAGGACATGACCCGCGACCTCGGCCTGCCCGACCGGATCGGCTCCCGGTTCTTCATGATCGTCAACGTCATGACGTTCGGCGCCTCCCTCACGTTCGCCGGCCACCGCTCCACGATGCACAACCTCTCCCGAGGAGCCGTCGCCGCCCCGACGCTGGTGGCCCTGGAGCAGCGGGACGGAGCCGGGATGCGGCTGGAGCTGCACGCCGCCGCGGACCGGTACGGCGACGCGGATCTGGTCGACCATCAAACGCGGTTGCTGCGCCTTCTGGACGCCATGGCCACGGCCGACCCCGATCGACGCATCGGCGCGTTCGACCTGCTTTCCGACGGTGAGCGCCGCGAGCTGGTGGGCCGCCGCGACGAGGTGCCGGCCGAAGTCGCGGACACCAGCGTGCCCGGGCTGTTCGAGGTTCGCGCTCACACCGCCCCGGAGGCCGTCGCCGTCGTGTGTGGGGACGACGCCGTGACCTACGGGGAGTTGAACGCTCGTGCGAACCGGCTCGCGCACGCCCTGATCTCCCGCGGTGTCGGTTCCGAGGACATCGTCGCCCTCGTGCTGCCCCGCGGCGTCGAGATGGTGACCGCGATCCTGGGAGTGCTCAAGGCCGGTGCCGCGTACCTGCCCATCGAACCCGGTTGCCCCGCCGCGCGGATCGTGGCCACGCTCGCCGACACCGGCGCGGTTCTGCTGCTCACCCATACCGCGATCCGGGCCGCGATCGATCCCGCCCCGGGCACGGATTCGCTGCTGCTGGACGCCCCTTCGACGGCGGCGCTGCTGGAGAACCACCCCGATTCCGATCCCGTCGTCGCCATCGATCCCCGGCATCCGGCCTACGTCATCCACACCTCGGGTTCGACCGGCCGACCCAAAGGTGTGCTGATCCCGCACCGCAACGTGGTGCGGCTGCTCTCCACGACCCGACACCTCTTCGCGTGCGGTCCGGACGACGTGTGGGCGCTGTTCCACTCCTATACCTTCGACGCCTCGGTCTGGGAGATCTTCGGCTCGCTGCTGCACGGCGGGCGCCTGGTCGTCGTTCCCCACGACACCACCCGCTCCCCGGGGAAGTTCCTGCGCCTGCTGGCCGACGAGCGCGTGACGGTGCTCTGTCAGACCCCGTCCGCGTTCCATCCCCTGATGCACGCCGACCGCGAAGCCCCGCAGGTCGGGCAGGCGCTGTCGCTGCGCACGGTGCTGCTCGGCGGCGAGGCCCTGGACCCCGCCCGCCTGGACGACTGGTACAGCCGCCACGGCGACGACGCGCCCGTGCTGGTCAACATGTACGGCCCCACCGAGACCACGGTGTACGCCACCCACGCCGCGTTCGACCGGGAGACCGCCGCCGCGGCGGGCGCCAGCGTGATCGGCACCGCCCTGCCCGACCTGCGCGCCCACGTTCTCGACGCCGCCCTGCAGCCGGTACCGCCCGGCGTGCCCGGCGAGTTGTACCTCACCGGCGAAGGTCTCGCCCGCGGCTACCTCAACCGCCCCGGCCTCACCGCCGAACGCTTCGTCGCCTGCCCGTACGCGACACCGGGCGAGAGGATGTATCGCACCGGGGACATGGTGCGCCGGCGCGCGGACGGCGCCCTGGTCTACCTCGGCCGCGCGGACCGGCAGGTCAAGATCCGCGGTTTCCGGATCGAACCCGGCGAGGTGGAAACCGTCCTCGCGGCGCATCCGGACGTGGTTCACGCCGCCGTCGTCGCCCGCGAGGACCGGCCCGGCGACAAGCGCCTGGTCGCCTACATCGTTCCGGCCCCCAGCGGTGCGCGGGCCCCGGAGCTGCGCGAGCACGCGCGGGGGCACCTGCCCGACTACATGGTTCCGGCGGAGTTCGTGACCCTGGACGCGCTTCCCCTGACGGTGAACGGCAAGCTGGACACGGCCGCGCTACCGGCTCCCGAGCATCACCCCGGTGCGGGCGGCCGGGCCGTGCGCACCCCACACGAACAGGTGTTGGGCGAGTTGTTCGCCGAGGTCCTGGGCGTGCCCCGGGTCGGCGCCGACGATTCCTTCTTCGACCTCGGCGGCCACTCCCTGCTGGCCACCCGCCTCATTTCCCGCCTCCGTGCGGTGCTGGGCGTCGAGGTGGGGATCCGTACCCTGTTCGAGGCACCCACGCCGGCCGGCCTGGCCGCCCGGCTCGACGAGGCGGGGCAGGCTCGGCCCGGGCTGCGCCCGCAGCAGCGTCCGGAGCCGCTGCCGTTGTCGTTCGCCCAGCGCCGCCTGTGGTTCCTGCACCGCATGCACGGCCCCACGCCCACCTACAACATCGCCCTCGCGCTGCGCCTGTCCGGGGAACTCGACCCGGCGGCGCTGGAACAGGCCCTGGGGGACGTCGCCGTGCGACAGGAGAGCCTGCGCACCGTCTTCCCGCTGTCCGAGGACGGGCTGCCCTGTCAGCAGGTCCTGGACGAGAGGCGAATCCGTCGGCACCTGTCCCTGGCGGTGACGTCCGTCGGCGAGGCGGAGCTGGAGGACCGACTCGCGACGGCGGCGCGCCGCGGCATCGACCTGGTGACCGAACCGCCGCTTCGCGCCGAACTGTTCGCCCTGGCCCCGGACGAGCACGTGCTGTCCTTGGTGGTGCACCACATCGCCGGGGACGGCTGGTCGATGGGCCCACTGGCACGGGACCTGACGGCGGCGTACACCGCGCGGCGCGGCGGCGAGGCACCCGCATGGAAGCCGCTGCCGGTGCAGTACGCGGACTACACCCTGTGGCAGCGGGACCTCCTGGGGGATCCGGCGGATCCCGAAAGCCTGGCTGCCCGCCAACTGACCTACTGGCGAGAGGCGTTGGCCGGCCTGCCCGAGCAACTCGCGCTGCCCACCGACCGGCCACGCCCCGCGGAGGCCACCCACCGCGGCGCCACCACCGAGATCACGCTGGGCGCCGACCTCCATGCCGCGCTGCTCGATCTCGCCCGCGAACGCGGGGTGAGTCTGCACATGGTCCTCCAAGCGGGTCTCGCCGCCCTCCTCAGCCGCCTCGGTGCCGGGCACGACATCCCCATCGGCACCCCGATCGCCGGGCGCACCGACGAGGCCCTCGACGACCTGGTGGGGTTCTTCGTCAACACCCTGGTCCTGCGCACGGACACCAGCGGCGACCCCTCGTTCACCGAAGTCCTCACCCGTGTTCGCGACACCAACCTGGCCGCCTACGCACACCAGGACCTGCCCTTCGAACGCCTGGTGGAAGAGCTGAGTCCGGCGCGTTCACTCGCGCACCACCCCCTGTTCCAGGTGATGCTCGTCCTCCAGAACACCCCCGCCGGGACGTTCGAGCTCCCCGGCCTGCGCGTGAGCGGCCGGCCGACACCCACCGGCACGGCGCGCATGGACCTGACGCTCAGCCTCGCCGAACAGCACACCCCCGACGGCGCCCCGAACGGGATCGTCGGCACCGTCGAATACGCCACCGACTGTTTCGACCGCGCCGCCGTCGAGGCGCTGACGGACCGGTGGACGCGCCTGCTGGCGTCGGTGGCGGACGACCCCGACCGGCCGATCGGCCACGTGGAGATCATGTCGGCACAAGAACGCCGACGAGTGCTCCAAGAGTTCGACCGGACCGCTCCCGCGACGCCGGGACGATCGATGCCGGCACTGTTCGCCGCACAAGTGGAGCAAACACCGGACGCTCTCGCGCTGATCGCCGGCGACGGCGAACCGACCTATCGGGAACTGAACGCCCGCGCCAACCGGCTCGCCCACGCCCTGATCGCCCGCGGCATCGGCCCCGAGGACATCGTCGCCCTCGTGCTGCCCCCCTCGGTCGACCTCGTCGTCGCGATCCTGGGCACGCTCAAGGCCGGGGCCGCCTACCTGCCCGTCGACCCCGCCTCCCCGGCCGCCCGCATCCGGTCGATGCTCGACGACGCCCGCCCCGCGCTCGTCCTCGACCACCCGGACACGGTCACCGTCCTGGGGGAGGAACGACCGGCCACGGACCCGGGCATCGCCGTCGACCCCCGGCACAGTGCCTGTGTCGTCTACGATTCCGACGCCACCGGCCGGCCCGAAGGCGTCACCGTCACCCACGGCGGCATCCCCCACATGGCCGCCGCCCGGGCCGAGCAGCTCGGACTCGGCACCGGCAGCCGCGTGTTGGCCTCTCCCACCTTCGACCTCTTCGTCCGGGACCTGTGCGCCGCCCTGCTGTCCGGCGCCACGCTGGTGCTCACCCCGGTGGCCGACCCGTTGTCCGCGCTCACCGACCCGCCGTCGGGGCCGGCGCACGCCACCGTGCCGGCGTCGGCGCCGGTCGGTGCGATCGCGAACGACGGCCCGGCGACCGCGCCGGCCGTCGCCGGCCAGGCGTGCCCGGTGGACCCGCTGGACCGGTGGGCGTCCGGGCGACGCACCATCAACGCCCACGGCTCGACCGAGACCACCGTATCGGCGACGACGAGTGCCCCGTTCGCCCCCACCGGCTCCGCCCCGCCGATCGGCGGGCCCGTCGCAGGCATGCGCGCCTACGTGCTGGACGCCGCCCTGCGGCCGGTGCCGCCGGGAGTGATCGGGGAGCTGTACCTCGCCGGGGCGAGCATGGCCCGCGGCTACCTGGGCCGGCCCGACCGGACCGCCGAACGGTTCGTCGCCTGCCCATGGGGCCGGCCCGGCGAACGCATGTACCGCACCGGCGACCTCGCGAAATGGCGCTCGGACGAGAACGGACTCGATCTCTGCGGCCGCGCCGACGACCGAGTCGAGATCCGCGGTGTCCGCATCCGACCCGGCGAGATCGAAACCGTCCTGGCGAACCACCCGGACGTGGACCGGGCCGCCGTCGTCGTCCGTGCGGACCGGAACGGCGACAAACGCCTGGTCGCCTACCTGGTCCCCACCGCCGGCCGCGTCGCGCGCCCCTCGGACCTGAGAGCGCACGCACGCGAGCATCTGGCCGAATCCATGATCCCCTCGACGTTCACGACCCTGGACGCGCTGCCGCTGACCACCGACGGCAAACTCGACCGCTCCGCGCTCCCCGCACCCGAACACCGCCCGGCCGAACACCGAGCCCCACGCACCCCGCAAGAACGTCTGCTGTGCGAACTGTTCGCCGAAACCCTCGACCTCCCGCACGTGTCCGCCGACGACAACTTCTTCGACCTCGGCGGACACTCCCTCCTCGCCACCCGCCTCACCTCCCGCATCCGCGCCGTCCTCGACACCGACGTGGAACTGCGCACCCTCTTCGAAGCCCCCACCCCAGCCGACCTGGCCGGACGACTCGACCAGGGGAGCCCGGTCAGGCGGCCCGCCCTGGGCCGCGGGCAACGCCCCCGGCACGTGCCGCTGTCCTTCGCCCAGCGCCGCCTGTGGTTCCTGCACCGCCTCGAGGGTCCCAGCCCCACCTACAACATTCCCCTCGCGTTGCGCCTGACCGGCCACCTGAACCGACAAGCCCTGCACGCCGCCCTCGCCGACGTGGCAGCCCGACACGAGAGCCTGCGCACGGTATTTCCCCAGTCGGAGGACGGCGTGCCGCACCAGCGGGTGCTGGACGCGACGCAGACCCGTGGGCACCTGTGCCTGCCGGTCACCCGGCTCGACGAGAGCGATCTCGGGGAGCGGCTCGCCGCCGCCGCCCGGTACTCCTTCGATCTCGCCGTCGAACCGCCACTGCGCGCGGAGCTCTTCATCACCGGACCGGACGAGCACGTGCTGCTGCTCCTGGTGCACCACATCGCCGGGGACGGCTGGTCGACGGGCCCGCTCTCGCGCGACCTGACCCGCGCCTACGCCGCCCGGGCCCGCGGCGAGGAACCCGCATGGGAACCGCTGCCGGTCCAATACGCCGACTACACCCTGTGGCAGCACGATCTGCTCGGCGACCCGGCCCACCCCGACAGTCTCGCGGCCCGCCAACTCGCCTACTGGAAGGGCGCCCTGAAGGGTCTGCCCGACCAGCTCCCACTACCCTTCGACCGGCCCCGCCCCGCGGCCGCCACCCACCGCGGCGAGCGCCTCGCCTTCGAACTCGACGCCGGAGTGCACGCCGCCCTGACCGATCTGGGCAGATGCCACGGTGCGAGCCTGTTCATGGTCCTGCAGGCCGGGCTCGCCGCCCTGTTCACCCGCCTGGGCGCGGGCACCGACATCCCGATCGGCAGCCCCATCGCCGGACGTACCGACCAAGCCCTCGACGACCTCGTCGGATTCTTCGTCAACACGCTCGTCCTGCGCGCCGACACCTCCGGCGACCCCACGTTCGCCGAACTCCTCGCCCGCGTCCGCGACAACGCCCTGACCGCGTACGCCCACCAAGACCTGCCGTTCGAGCAACTGGTGGAAGAACTCAACCCCACCCGGTCGTTGTCCCGACACCCACTCTTCCAGGTGATGCTCGGCCTCCATCCCGCACCGGCACAAGACCTCGCCCTGCCGGGACTGCGCGCCGACGCGGTGCCCCTGGACACCGGAACCGCCCGGGTCGACCTCGCGTTCGCCTTGGAGGAACGGTACGGTCCGCACGGCGATCCCGCCGGTGTGGACGGCACGCTCGAGTACGCCACCGACCTGTTCGACCGGTCCACGATCGAGACGCTGACCGCACGATGGACCCGCCTGCTGCGGGCAGCCGCAGCCGATCCCGACACACCCATCGGCCGCATCGACCTGCTCTCCCAGGACGAGCGACACACGCTGCGGTCCGGCACCGGGCGGCCCGAGGCACAGGACGAGGGCGTGCCGTGGGCCGCACTGCCCGAACTGTTCACCCGGCAGGCGCGGGCCACGCCGGACGCGCCGGCCGTGATCGCCGGCGACACGACCGTGACCTACCGGGAACTGGACGAGCGCGCGAACCGCCTTGCCCACGCCCTGATCGACCGTGGGGTGAGACCCGAGAACACGGTGGCGGTCCTGCTGGAACGCTCCCTCGACCTGGTCGCGGTCCTGTTGGCAATCGTCAAGGCCGGAGCGGTGTACGTGCCGCTGGACCCGCGGTTCCCGCCCTCGCGCATCGACCTGATCATGCGCCGGACGGACGCGGTGCTGCTGCTGACACCCGACACGCTGACCACGCTCGAACGGGGCGACCACAGCGACGCCGACCCGGACATCGCCTGCCACCCGCGCCGGCTCGCGTACGTGATGTTCACCTCCGGGTCGACCGGCGAACCCAAGGGCATCGCCGTCACCCACCACGACGTGGCCGCGCTGGCACTGATCCCCACCTGGCGCGGCGGCGCCCACGAGCGGGTCCTGGCGCACTCGCCCACCGCGTTCGACGCCTCCACCTACGAACTGTGGACACCCCTGCTCAACGGCGGCACCGTCGTCCTCGCCCCACCCGACCCCCTCGACATCGACACCCTCCACCGCGTCCTCACCCGCCACGCGGTGACCGCCGTGTTCCTCACCTGCGGACTGTTCCACCTGATCGCCGAACAGCAACCGCACTGCCTCGCCGGCGTGCGCGAGGTATGGACCGGCGGCGACGTGGTCTCCCCTGCCGCCGCCGCCCGGATCCGGCAAGCCTGTCCCGGCACGCTGGTGGTACACGTCTACGGCCCCACCGAGACGACGACGTTCGCCACCCACCACCGGCTCGGACCCGTGGTCGCCACCGATCGGCCGCTGCCGCTGGGCCGGCCCATGCCCGGCATGCACGCCTGGGTCCTCGGCGCCGCCCTCGACCCGCTGCCGCCGGGAGTGACCGGCGAGCTCTACCTCGCCGGCTCGGGCGTCGCCCGCGGCTACCTGAACCGTCCGGCCCTGACCGCCGAGCGGTTCGTGGCGTGCCCGTTCGGTGCGCCCGGGGAACGGATGTACCGCACGGGCGACCTCGCCCGGTGGCGTGCCGACGGCACGGGCCTGGAATTTTGCGGACGAGGCGACCAGCAGATCAAGATCCGCGGGTTCCGCATCGAACTCGGCGAGATCGAAGCAGTTCTCACCACGCACCCCGGCGTGGCCCAGGCCGTCGTGACCGCCCCCGAGGACCGACACGGCGACAAACGCCTCACCGCCCACCTCGTGCCCACGCGGGGCGAGAGCCCGACGGTCCCCCAACTGCGCGCGTACATGGGAGGGCACCTGCCCGAGTACATGGTCCCCTCGGCGTTCGTCTTCCTCGACGCCATGCCGCTGACCCCCAACGGCAAACCGGACCGCACGGCGCTGTCCGCCCCGGAACACCGGCCGAACGCCAAGGACGACACCCGCACAGCTCCACGAACCCCCCACGAACAGGTCATCGCCGAACTGTTCGCCGAGATTCTGGATCTGCCGGCCGTCGGGACCGACGACTCCTTCTTCGACCTCGGTGGCCACTCCCTTCTCGCCACCCGTCTCATCTCCCGAATCCGCGCCGTCCTCGGCGTCGACATCGCACTCGGCACCCTCTTCGAGACACCCACCCCGGCCGGCCTGGCCGAGCGAGCGGGAGCGGGTCGCCCCGGTGACGTCATGGAGGTGGTACTGCCGCTGCGTCCGCACGGGAGTCGGCTGCCGCTGTGGTGCGTTCATCCCGCCGGCGGCATCGGCTGGGCGTACGGCGGGCTGTTGCGCCACCTGCACCCGCACCAGCCCGTGTACGCGCTTCAGGCTCGTGGCCTGACCCACCCGGAATCCGCGCCCGCCTCGGTCGAGGAGATGGCGGCCGACTACCTGGAACAGATCCGCGAGGTGCAGCCGGAGGGGCCGTACCAGTTGCTCGGCTGGTCCGCCGGCGGACTGATCGCGCACGCCATCGCCACCGAACTGGCCACGCGCGGCGAGCACACGGCACTGCTGGCCGTTCTCGACGCCTACCCCCTGTACGCGATCTCTCCCGACGAATCCGCGCTTCACCGCGGAGCGGAACACCTGGCTCTCGTTCTCGACTGTGACCCGGGCGCCTTCGCCACCCTTCCGGCGACCTACGACGGACTCGCCCGGGTGCTGCGCGAACGAGAGCACGTCCTGGCCGGTCTGCAGCCGGATCAACTCGCGGCCGTCGCGGCCGTGTTGGACCACAACGCGGTGGCAGCGCAGGCGTTCACCCCCGGCGTGTTCGACGGGGACATGTTGCTGTTCAAGGCCACCACGGACCGTGATCCGCGCATTCCCGAGCCCACGGCGTGGCGCCCGCACGTGCGCGGGCGGATCGAGGTCCTCGAGATCGCCGCCCGTCACAACGGGCTGATGCAACCGGACGCGCTCGCCCGGATCGGCCCCGCCCTCGCGGCTCGCCTCGACGGGATCGCCGCGACCATCCCGGCCGGTACATCCGACCCCGACCACGACCCCGAACCCGTTCCCGCCGGTGCACCGGCACCGGCAGCGCACGACCGGAAAGAGCCGACATGACCCACACGACCAACCCCTTCGAGGACAACGACGCCACCTACCTCGTCCTCGTCAACGACGAGAACCAGCACTCACTGTGGCCCGCAACCCTCGACGTACCCGCCGGATGGACCGTGGCGCATCCCGAGGACAGCCGCCAGACCTGCCTCGACCACATCGAACGCACCTGGACCGACATGCGCCCGCAAAGCCTGATCGACGCCATGAACGCCCAGGGGTAAGAGAACGGCAGGAGCCGGGGACGACCCGGCGCGGGCGGACGGCCCGGCATGGGTCGACGACGGGGCGCCCTCGATCGGCTTCGGGAGCGATCGAGGGCGCGTGTCGGGGCGGGCTGGGGGAGTGGGGGTCGAACGGGGCTGCTCGGTGGACGGCGCGCGTGGAGGGTTGCGCCGGGAAGCCGGGTTCCGTCGCGAAGCGGAGCCGAGCTGTACCGGTAGCGCCCACGCGACAGGCGAAATGAGACGGTATCACCGAATAGGTGACTACTTTGTGATAATTTCTGATAACTCTCTGTATCTATCAGGGGTTCGGGCTTGCATCCACGTACTTCGCAGACCGCGGTGATCCTCTGGTACTCGCCTTGGAAGGGAACGACATGGTGCGCAAGCTGGCTGCGGAATTGCTGGGGACGGGACTGCTCGTATACGTCGCTGTCGGTGTGGCCACGTTGTCGTTCGGCTTCGGCACCACGGGGACCAGTTACGCCGCCGGCGTGGTCGCGACCGCACTCGCGTTCGGCCTCACTCTTTTGGCCCTGGCGTACGTGCTCGGTCCCATTTCGGGCTGTCACGTCAATCCGGCCGTCACCCTCGGAGCCCTTTTGGCGGGTGCAATTTCGCTGGTGGAGGCGGTCGGTTTCTGGGTTGCGCAGTTCGTGGGCGGGATTCTCGGGGCTTTGCTCCTATGGGCCACGTTCGTCGGTTCGCCCCTTTACAGCCGTTCGACCACCGGCCTTGGGGCCGACGGCTGGGGTGACGCCAGTGCCATCCATATCAACGGGGGCGGTGCCTTTCTGATCGAGGTGGTGCTGACCACTCTCTTTGTCTTTGTCGTCCTTGGCGTAACCGGTAGAACCGCGAATGCCACGATGGCAGGGCTCACCATCGGGCTGTCGCTCGCCGTGTGCCACCTCATCGGGATTCCGATCACCGGAACGTCGGTGAACCCGGCCCGCAGTCTCGGGCCTGCCCTCATCGTCGGCGGGAAAGCCCTCGATCAGGTGTGGCTCTTCATCGTCGCCCCCCTCGTGGGTGGCATCCTGGCCGCCGGCATTCACAGGCTGCTCTTCCCGAAGCCCATCGCTGCCCCGGGTGTAAACCCTGGGGGAACCGAGACCGAAACCGAGACCGAAACCTGAGCCGATGTCGGTTCGGTCCATCCGACGAGCGGATGCCGCCGCCTGCACGGCGCTGCCGTAGTCCACGCTGTAGGTCACGGACTTCGCCGGGCGCCGTGCCCCCTGCCGCACGGTCCTCACGAGCACGGTGCCGCCGGTGATCGCCACCCTCGCGGGTCCCCCGGACGGTCGTGCGGAACCCCACGACCCGCTTCACGAGCGGACGAACCCCGGACAACGGGCCGGGGCGTGCGCCAGACTCTCCCATAGCTCGGCCCCGGGACAACCGCCCCGGGAAGTGATGTTCGAGTGGGGGACACCCATGAACATAGCTTGGCCAAGGCTGCACAGGGCAACTATTCCGACAATCCTCGCGTTACTGCTCGCGTTACTGCTCGCGTTAACCGTCGCCGCACCGGGGACAGCCCGGGCGGCGGCGGGTTCCACGGACATCGGCGTCAACGGCGACCCGGCCCAGTCGGTCACCTGCCCCTGCACCCTGTGGGCATCGACCGAACAGCCCTCCTCCGGTCCCGATCCGGACACCGCCGCCACCGAACTCGGCGTCAAGTTCCAAGCGGACCAGGCCGGTTACATCACCGGCGTACGTTTCTGGAAGGACGCCACCAACACCGGCACGCACACCGGCACCTTGTGGTCGGCGTCCGGCGATCGACTGGCCACCGCCACGTTCACCGACGAGTCCGACTCCGGCTGGCAACAGGTGAACTTCGCCCAGCCCGTCCCGGTCACCGCCGGCACCATCTACGTGGCCTCGTATCACGCGCCCAACGGCAGGTACAGCGCCGACCAGGGCGGTCTGACCACCGCGCACGTCCGCGGCCCGCTCACCGCACCCGCGAGCGACACCGCCGGCGGCAACGGGGTGTACTTCTACGGCACCGGATTCCCGAACTCGACCTGGAACGACACCAACTACTGGGTCGACCCGGTGTTCAACACCTCCGACGCTCCCGGTCCCGCGCCGGCGGTCATCGACATCTCCCCGACGCAGGGGGAGGCCTCCGTCCCGGTAGACACCAACATCACCGCCACTTTCGACCGGGAAGTGCAACCCTCCACCATCCGTTGGGTGATCTGGCAGGGCGAGAGCGGCGGCCGCCCCGGCAGCACGACCTACAACGCCACCAGCCGCATCACCACCTTCGATCTCACCTACCACCTGGAGCCCGCCAACACCTACTTCGTCGACCTGATCGGCGTGAAATCCCTCGACGGCACCCCGATGCCCACCAAGAGCTGGACCTTCACCACGGCCGACAGCCCGCCACCCGTCTGCAACCCGTCCTGCACCATCTGGCCCTCGAACGCGACGCCGGCCGTGCTCGCGGAGGACGACGTCACCAGCATCGAAGTCGGCGTCAAATTCGGGGCGAACACGCGCGGATTCGCCACCGGCCTGCGGTTCTACAAGGGCCCGGGCAACACCGGTCCGCACACCGGAACCATCTGGACCGGCGGGGGCTATCAACTCGCCACCGCCACGTTCACCAACGAGTCGGAATCGGGTTGGCAGCAGGTGACGTTCGCCCAACCGGTCTGGATCAGTCCCAACGTCACCTACGTGGCCTCGTACTTCGCCCCCGCAGGCCGGTACTCCCTCACCGACGGCGGATTGACGGACGCGGCCGGGGGTGCGGTCACCGCCCCGGCATCCGGCAGCGTCGGCGGCAACGGCGTGTACAGGTACGGCTCCAGCGGCTTCCCGACCAGCACCCGGAACGACACCAACTTCTGGGTGGACGTCGTCTTCACCACCAACAACTAGACCGTCTCGTTCGGATCATCCGATCGCTGGTTGATGTGTGTCGTCGACCGATGTCCGGTGGGCGCGGTGTCGGTTGCGTCTCCGGCCGGTTCGTTGCCAGTTTGCTTCCCCGGTCGGGTCCGCCCCCTCAAGGCCCGGGAACCGGACGACGCTCCTCCGACCGTGGTTCGCCACCTTGCAGCCCGGTGGGGATGCCGGGTAAGCACCCACGGTCGCAGGGGTGTTGCCTTTCGTGGCTCGGGTAGTCGTCCGGTGCCGGCTTCCCCCCGTGGTCGGCACTCGCGCGGTTCGACGCCCGCTCACCCCCGTCCGGCCGTCGGACCGCGCGGGCGCACGAGTTCCGAGCTCGGCGGGGGCGGGCCCGTACCGTTTCGAGGGTGACAGGCTGTCCGTCCCGGACGACCAGCCGGCGCCGCTCCATGATCGCGGCCGTATGAACCCGTCCCATTCTCGCGGTGTTTACGCAGGTCGGCGGAGGGATGCACGTCCCAGGTCGAGGTGGGACGCCGTTGTTCTCCCCACCGGGTCTGCGGGCCGCCACAGTTGATCCCACCGGGCCGTCGGAGGCTCGTCCGTGGGCGGCTCCGGCACCTGTCGGCACCGTGGGTGCGCGGTGCACTCCGTCGCCCGCGACTCACGTAGTAGTGAACGACTTCCAGTGGTGGACGACTTCGAACGGGCGAGGCCTCAACAGATGCATCCGATCGCACGCATTCTCCAACTGATCTTTCTGGTAGCGGGGTTCGTACTGCTCGGAATGGGATTCGTCGAGCAGGACGAGGACGACGCCAAGCGAGGGCACTTCAACGAGTGGGTGTGCAGGCCCGATTCCGGCAGCAAGGAAGCCACTCGCTGCGTATCGGGCGGACAGAACAACTATTCCGTCGCGTACGGCTCCGAGAACGGCGGCCTGTCGATGAGCCTCGCCGGTGTCGGTCTGATCGCCGCGTCCATCTCGATCGCGGTCGGCGGTACGAGGCGCGGATCGGCACCGGCCGGCGTGGGCGCGTCGTACGGTGCCCCGGCATACAACCCGTCCGCGCCGCCCATGCCGGGCCCGCCGCGCTAGCCGGAGCGCTCGGTCGCCCGGGGAACAGCGCGGTACCTGGGGGTGGTTGGGGTGTTCAGGGGGCTGGGGGTGGTGTGGGGTTGTCGGCGAGCCATTCCTGAAGTTCACGGTGGCGGAACTGGTAGGCGGTTCCCGAGACGCGGAGGAGTCCGGCGTCGGTGGCCCAGGCCAGGAACCGCCCCAGTCGCCACGGCAACCGCCGGGGTCCGCGGCGGGTACACAGCAGCAGGGCGAGATATCGAACTCCCGCGCCCCCGACGAATCCGTTGACGCACAGCAGCATTCCCCCGGCAAGCAGGGCCACGAGCACAACGCTCCTCACGATGGCGAGGGCCCAATCGAACAGTCCGGGTCGGAGCTGGGGCGCGACGGCCAGGACGAGTGCGAGTGCGGGCACCAGCCCGGCCGCGAGCCGCGCCGCGACTTCGACCCCGCTGCCGGTTCCGACACCGAACCTCGCCGCGAGGGCGAATCCGAATCCCATTCCGAGTGTGCAGACGAGCCCGAGGACGAGCCCCATCGCATCCTCGCCGACCCACCCCATAACGATGTAGGCCAGCAATCCCGCACCGCAGGCGAATCCGATGCCGAGCCAGGCCGCGACGTCGGACCTGATCAGGTTGCGCGGGTTAGTGAAGCCGACCCTGCCGGCCGACTCGTGCCCGGTGATCAGCAACGCGATCAGCGCGATCGCCACGGACACGGTCACATCCGTGTAGCCGTACAGGAATCGCAGTATCACCGCTCCTTCGACCCCGATCGTGAGCCCCCCGGCGATGCGCTCCACCGCGGTGGGACCTCCATGACGCGGCCGGATGCGCAGGGGTGACAGGTATGCGGGTGACGGCCAAACGTTGTACCAGGCACACGCCACCCCGACGCCGCAGATGGCAGCCACCGTGCCTGCCCCCTGGAGCTTTTCCGCGGAGAATTCGAATCGATCGAAGAGAGCGGTCAACAACAACATGCCCAGCCCGAGCGGGACCGCGCACAGGAATCCGTGGACGGCTCTGGGTCGTCGCGGGCCGGCCAGCGGCCACATCTCGTGGAGGATCATGTCGGTCCCGGACAGCGTGCGCCCGCCGACGTGGCGCCACGTGACGGTGTTCGCCCTGAGGTAGCCGGCCAACACGCCCAACCACGTGTGCACTTGAGCTGGGGTGTATCCCGGCCGTCGCCCGTCGCGTGCGAGCTGATCAGTGGTGGCGGCCAGCACGAAGAGCCTGTTGAGGTGGTGACGCATCGCCGCTTCACCACCCGGTCGAGGCGAGAGGAGGTTGTCGGGATGGAATTGCGGCAAGTGGAAGCCGCGGGCGTCACGCTGCTCATGCACGGTCACGGCCATCATCAGCCGCCAGGGCGTGGACAGAACCCGTGCGACGCTTCCGAACGGCTCGCGGTCGAGGGTGTCGGTCACATTCCGCCAACGCGCGCGGTCGTCGACACGGTCGAAGATGAACTGCCGCGCCTGGGAAAAGGTCACGGGCACGATCTCCACACGCGCGGCGTCCTTGGCCCACACCTGCAGACCGTCGTAGGGCCCGCTGCGGCACGTCAGGACCAGACCCGCCTTCTCACGACCGTGCTGGTACGCGTTCAGCACCTCCAGCGCCCGCCACCCCCGGCCGAAATTGGGGCCCGGATCCTCCGCGTCCATCTCGTCCAAACCGTCCAGGACGGGCAGGATCAGCCCCGCCTCGACCAACGCCTTCGCGACCACCGACGTGATCCGATAGTTGCGCACCAGATGAGCGCACACCCACGAACGCACCGCCGCCCCTGCCGCCTCGACCGTCACGGGCACCGCGTCGGGCAGCGTGGACCACGAGGCCAACGACATCCGCACCGGCACCGGATCCGAAGCCTTGCGCTCGAGATCCAACAGACCCAGGACCAACTCGATCGCCAGGACCGTCTTGCCCGCCCCCGGAGCCCCGGTGATCACCAACCGCCGCGGACGCAACTTGGCGTAGTAGTCGACCACCGTGCTCAGCCGCCCCTCCGACCCGGCGCCGGCGGCGCTGCGCCGGGCGGCCGGGCGCAGGACGAATCTGACGTCGATGCGCGGGCTGTCCTCGCCCAGCATCCGCGCCCGCTCGGCCGTTTCGACCAACTTCACCTGACGGGCCAGGTCGTCGGCGAACGCGAGGTTGGGAGCCTGTTGACGCAGGGCCGCCCGGGTCATGAGCCCCGACCACACCGCCACACCCGTCCCGAACAGCACCCCCAGTGCCCCGATCGGGTCGAAGTCGTCCCCGGGCTTGACCCCGCGCAACCCCCACACCGCAGCCACGACCACGGCCACCAAGCACACCAGTGCCCAAGCCAAAGCGACCTTGCGTCCCCCGTGAGTGCCCATGACAGGCATCATCCCGACCCGACGCGAACGGCCGCAGGGCTTTCCAGGACCAAGGATCCTTGGCGAACGCGCTCTCGGCCGTTGCCTATGCGCAATCCCGAAACGCCACCATCGACACCGAGCGAGGCGTGTCCACATCCGCGGCCGAGGCCCCGCGCGGGCCTTCAGAACTCAGGACATTCGTTGCCGAGCAGCGCGCCGTGAACGCCCGGATCATCGAACTGATCTCGGCATCGATGCGGGCGGTGATGTCGGCGTCGTCGCCGACGCGGCCCGGGCCGCATCCGCACCTCCCGCCGCCGATCCCTGGGATGGTTGTCCGTGACGCCGCCGCGGGACGCGGGCATCGCCGGATGTTCGGCGAGTGTGTGGTCGTCCTCGGCGACGACGGTGCAACCGCGGTGGCCCGTGGCGGGAACGTGGCGGCCGGAGGTGGCAAGGCCCCAGTGGACGAGGAGAGTTCGCGTGGGCGGGGGAACCGGGGTCGTCCGGACGCCCGAGTGGGTTCGCTCCCGGGGGCGCGCCCGAACGAGCCGTGACCCCGCCTGCCGTGCCGGTGTGCGGGAGGCTTATGCTCACGTCCTCGTGATCGACAATCCCCGTACCGTGCTTGCCGCTCTCGCGAGCACGGCCCTGATATCCGTCTCCGTCATCGGCTGTTCGGCCGCGACCGACCTCGCGGCCGGCAGCCGCCCCGAACCGGCCGCATCCTCGACCGCCCGTGCCGCCCCGAAGGCGACCTCGTCGGGATCGCCGGCGACTCGGCCCGGGAGCCCGGCCACTCGCGCCGTCCCGGAGGCAACTCCATTCAGCCTGCCGCCGCGTACCGGCGCCACGTTGACGCGTGCCGAGGCCGCGCGGCGCTACCAGCAGATCGTGTCGGGCCGAAACCGGGCGATCAACGCGTTCGAGGAGGCCATCGAGGACGGCCGTCCGTGGTCCGAGGTGCGCGTCCTCGCCGTCGACCGGCTCGCCGCCGAGGACGAGGAGTCCCGGCAGCTCGCCGCGACCCCGTGGCCGGCCGACGTCGCCCCGCTCGCGGACGCGCTCGCGCGCGAAAACGTGTCCATGCGGCCCTCCTGGCTCAAGATCATCGAAGCGAGGACCCGAGAGCAACTCGCTCGTGCGATACGGGAGTTGGACCCCCCGGATTCCGATCTCGCGTACCGCATCCGCGTCCTCCTGGGCCTGCCCACCGGAGACTTCCCGGAACAGCCGAAGGCGTAGCCGCCACCGCCCCGTACCGGGCGTCGGCCGACGCGGGGCAACGATCCGTGCCGGGAGGGCGGTCCGGCGGCGCGCCGACGATCCGTGCGGGCGGGTCGTTCACGTCGGCCGGTCTCCGGCGTCGTCCGTCGGCGACCGTCAACGCGACGTGACCCAACCGCCCCCACGGCGTGACCACACGGCCTCCGGACCGGGCCTGGGCGATCCACGCGCACGGCACGTGTTCCACCGCGTAGGTCGAGATCACCCGGTCCACGGCCACTCCGACGGACGTCCCGCTGCGCCGTCTGTGACCTCGACGCGCACGCGGACCGGGATACGTCTCACCCGGCCCGAGCGGAGTCGACCCGGGGCCTCGATGAGCGGGTCGGCTCTGTGCGAGGGTGCGTGCGTCGGAAGCCGCAGTTCGCGGTCGCGGTAGGGACCGTGGTCAGTCCCGGTGGGCCTCGCGTGAGGGCGGCCGGCCGGCCCGGCGGGAGGTGCGGCGGGTGATTCGCCTGGTCATCAGGGTGATCGCGGCCCAGGTGATGAGCGACTCGGAGTTCCGGATGAGGTGTTCGTAGGTCGCGGGCGGGCCGGCGGGCGTGCATGACCCAGGCGATCGATCGTTCGACCAGCGGTCTCCGCGGCCTTCACGGACTGGGAGTCGATGACGGTGGCGACCGCCCCGGGGGCTCGGCCCATCCCGCGCCGGATGCGCTTGCGGAGATGGTCGCGGATCTGTCCGACCAGGCCGGCCGCCGCCCAGCGGGCCATGATGAAACACCGTTTTGCATATTGCACCGATCCGAACGCACCCCTTGTACACGTGCGACGGAATGGACTAGACCTTTGCCATGTCTGGCCCAGGGCGCCGTGACGCCCCGTCGGAAAGTAGGCGCTCGTGACCGTTCGTCCATCCGGTCTGCTCGCGGCCGTCACCGCCGCCGTGCTGCTCGCCACCACCTCTGCCACCACCGCGACCGCCGCCGCCGGCAACGGGCCGCACGGTCCGAAGCCGAAAGGCCAGCGGATCGGGTACTTCACCCAGTGGGGCCCCGACAGCTCCGCCAAACGCGTCCAGAAGACCGGCCAGGCCGCCAAGCTGACCACGATCAACTACGCCTTCGGCAACGTCTCCGCGGAGGGCACCTGCTTCGAGGCCAACATCGAGGGTCAGGGCTACGCCTACGACGACTACCAGCGCCCGTTCACCGCCGCCGAGTCGGTGGACGGCGTGGCCGACACCCCCCGCCAGGCACTCAAGGGCCACTTCAACCAACTGCGCAAACTGAAGGCCGCGAACCCGCAGCTCAAGGCGGTCATCGCGCTCGGCGGCTGGACCTGGTCCAAGTACTTCTCCGACGCCGCCGCCACCGACCAGTCGCGCAAGAAGTTCGTCTCCTCCTGTATCGACCTCTACATCAAGGGCGACGTGCCGCGGCTCGGCGGCGCTCCCGAGGGCGGGCCCGGCGCCGCCGAAGGCGTCTTCGACGGCATCGACGTCGACTGGGAGTACCCGGGCGGCGGCGGCGCGGAAGGCAACGTCGAACGCCCCGAGGACGGCCGCAACTTCACGCTGCTGATGGCCGAGTTCCGCAAGCAACTCGACGAGTACGCCGCGCAGAAGGCCAAGACCCGGGGCGAACGCCCCAAGCCTCGGCATTACCTGCTGACCGCCGCGCTCCCGGCCAGTTCCGTGGTTGCCGACCGCCTGGAGATCCCCAAGGTCTCCGCCTCGGTCGACTTCATCAACCTGATGACCTACGACCTCCACGGCGCGTGGGAAAGCAAAGGCCCCACCAATCACCACGCCAACTTGTACTCCGACCCCACCGACCCCGACGCCCGCCAACGCAGCGCCGACAAGGCCGTCGACCATTACGCCCGACTCGGCCTGCCCTCCCGAAAGACCGTTCTGGGCGTCCCGTTCTACGGCCACGGCTGGACCGGCGTCCCGGCAGGCGACCGCAACGGCCTCTACCAGAAGGCCACCGCCACCGCACCGGACCTCACCTACAAGGAACTTGGCGCCCACCCCGGCACCACCTACGTCGACCGAAACCACGGCGCCTCGTGGAAATACGACGGCAACACCTTCTACACGTATGACAACGCCGAGATCCTCACCGCCAAGGCCCGCTACGCCCGCCGGCACGATCTGGCCGGCGTCATGATCTGGGCTTTGGACGGCGACGACGCCCGAGGCAGCGGCATCGCCGCCCTGGACCGCGGCCTGCGACGCTAGCGACCCGCCACTGCCGGCTGTCGGCCGCCGCGGTCTCGACGAACTCGACCGTGGCGGCGCGCAGTCCGCATTCTCCGGTAGCGGCCATGAAGGCATCTGCGTCAACCTTTCGCGCACCCTTGGCCTGTTCCGCCAGGACCATCACGTCCGGACGTGATGGTCCTGGGCCACATCACCAGTCGCCCGCCGACGGCCCCTGCGCCCCGCGTGAGAGGCTTCCCGAGCACACACGACCCGGGCTCACAGGGCGCGTGGGTACTGGTCGGGTCGGGCCGCCTTGTCCGCGGGGCGCCCACGCAGGGGGAGATGCGGGTCGCGGGGGAGGGGGCACCCGATCATCACGGCAACCACCGGGCCGTTCGCCGTCGGTTCGCCGGCCGGAGACACGACATCCAGCCATCCATCCATCCATCCATCCGGCCGAGCGCGGCGACCGGAAGTGCCGCCGTGTTCAAGCCGTTGCCGCGAACCCGACGTGGCCTTGTGCCGCGTCGGAGGGCGAGCTCCCGGTCCCGGACACCGGCCCGGCCGTGGCCGCGGCCCACGCCGATGCCTCGTCAGCTCCGCACGGCGGCAAGAAGTTTCGCCGTGGCACATTCCGACCGATGTGATGATGCGTCGGCGAACGTTGCTGTCGGGGGCGGTGGTTACGCTGTCGTCATCCGGGACCCGGGGGAGTTGTGCGTCGGTTCCGCAAGCACGTGCTGGTCTACGTGTTCGTTGTTGTGGCGGCGTGGGTGGCGACGCGTGTGCTCGACGAGGGGTCGTCCGCCGTGCCTGTGGAGCGGCCGCCGGTCATGGACTTCCCCACGACGCCGTCCATGAGCGCATCGGACGTCGCGGCGTTGTGTTCCCGGTCGAACGTGGCGTGCGTGTCGGCGACTCTCGCAGCGAGGAGCTGAGACGGGCCCGGGCGCCTCGCGGCCCCGGCGCCGCGTGCTCACCGGCCTCTGCGCGCCGGCGGTGCCGGGCGCTGCCGGAGCCTCGTACGTCGGGCTCCGACTCGACACCGCCACCGGAAAAGCCCCCAGCCACCGGGATTTCCCGCGCAACAGCCTGTGGTACGCCGACACGGGCGGAACCGGGCTGATGCCGAGCGGCAACACGTTCAGCGAAAGCGGCACCCCGCAAGGGGTCATCTGACCCTACAACGGGGGGAATCGCCGAGCGGCCAGTCGACGCTTGAGGGACCGCACGATCGACTTGACCCTGGCGGTCGAGGGGCGGGTACGCACAGGGCAGCCTGTCCGCCGCCACCCCGAACAGCCCGAGCGGTCTGAACGGCCTGAACGGCCGAACGGCCCGCTGGACGATCCGACGGCCGTTCTTTGCCGAGTTTCAGGCCAGCAGCCGTGCGAGCTCGACCATTTCGGTCTCCGGGTCCACGACGGGCTGGATCACCAGTTCGTCGACCCCCGACTTCTCCAGCGCGTTGATCCGTTCGGTGACCTCGGCCCTGGTACCGACCAGGCCGAATCTGTCCACCAGGGAGGGCAGGATGAGCTCGCGGTCCTCGGTGGAGAGCCGGCCGAGGTAGTTGCGGTAGAGCGCTTGGTGAAGCTTGGGGTCGGTGAGGGTGGTGCCGCGCAACTCGAGCAGACGGTCGACGGCCGCGGCCTCTTCCGGAGGCAGGGCTGCGCGGAGGGCGGGGTCCTCCGCGCCGAGGATCAGTGCGCTCAGTGCGATGTGCCCCATCGAGTCCTTGACCGGATCGCCGTAGCGGTCCTCGCCGTCGGCGAGGACATGCAGAGAGGACATGAGATACGCACGGGTCTTCTCGGTGCTGCCCGCGTTCCGCGCCGCCGCCCGCCGGGCCCGGCCGAGGGCGGACCAGGCCGCGGGGTCGTGCATCCCGAAGGAGATCACTCCCGCGCCGAGCCGGCCGGCGACCGCGGCAGCCTTCGGGCCGAACGCGGCCACGACGAACTCCACGGGAGCCTCGGTGTCGACGTACGGCCCGACGTGCAGGAATCGCACCCTGTTGGACCGGGTCCCCTCGCGGTAGTCCGTTTCGCGGCCCGCGGTGAGATCCTGTAGGGCGGCCGTGAACGACTCCAGTTCCGCCGTCTTCGTGGGCCGCATGCCGAGCGTACGGCGCGCCGTGTTGCCGGTGCCGACCCCGCAGACGATGCGGCCGGGGGCGAGGGCGTTGAGGCTGCCGACGGCCGCCGCCGCGGCGGGCGCGGAACGCAGTGCCGGTGAGGTGACACCGATGCCGAGCCTGATCCGGTGGGTGGACTTGGCGCAGAGTGCGAGACTCACGAACGGATCGCCGTGGATCATCGGCGTGTCGTACACCCAGAAACTGTCGAAGCCGAGTTCCTCCGCGCGGGCGGCCAGGTGTTCCACACCCGGCCCTGCTGTCGTGACGATGCCGGTCCGCATGGCGACTCTCCTCGCCGTCGAGTGAGACAGCTGAACCACTCCGGTTACAGTGTGCTGTCGTCCTTTGGTCGAAATCATGCTCCCCAGTGCGCCGGTGGGCCTACCGCAGCGGTCTCAGGATCGGGAAGGTGCCGCGCGAACGGGGAGGGAGCTTCGTGCGCAGGACCCGCGGGTGGCGCAACAACCGGCCACCGGTCAGGAGGCGTTGAGTCGGCTGATCATCACCGGCGAAACGGTCGACGGGGTGCCGACCGAGTCCGGGGGGACGACGAACGTGGCCTTCCCTCACCCGCCCGTTTCCACACATCGGGTGCCCAGGCGTTCCCCGCACCCGCCGACCTCGGGGAGTGTCGGCGGCTCTTCGCGGTGCGGCGGCCCCTTCGGAGTCGTCCGGCGGGGAGGCTCCAAACAGTCTGCGCGGCGTGCGGCGCGTTGTCACCATTGGGGGCAGACGGCGGGCATGGCCTCGTCGTGCCCGAAGGAGGGCGATGCGGTCACGGTGTGGGTGAGGAGGTCGAGGGTGGGGATCGGGAGCCTTGGTGGTTGGCAGAGGCTGGAGGACGCGCCGAAGGATTCCACGGATCCGTGGGTCGTTGGTGCCCGGCGCAGGTTGGCCGGTTGGGTCGACGGGGCGGATGTCCTGGCCGCGCTGGGGGAAAGGCCGTACCTGGTAGACGAGTCCACGGCGCAGACCGCGGTCGAGAGATTCGTCGCGGCCGGTTTCGTACGGCTGGATGTCGACGTCCCGAAAGGGGGCTCGGAGCTTGACGTGCTGCAAGCGTTGGCCCGAACCTACGATTTCCCGGACTGGTTCGGAGAGAATTGGCCCGCCTACACCGACTGCTATTCCGATTTCGTCGTGGCGAGCGAGGAGCCGGTGGTTACCGTCGTGCGCGGGCTCGACGGGATGCACCGTCGCGATCTACGGCAATTCATGCGATGTGTCATGGAGTTGGAGACCACCGCGGAGTTCATTTCCGTCTTAGAAGTCGTTTCATTTGGGGTGTTCGCTATTCTGGCGGGTGTGACGACGCTTGTGGAGCGGCTGGTGCCGGACGAGTTGTGGGAGTTGTTCGAGCGGGTGGTGCCGTCGAAGCCG